>JAFWUH010000061.1 GCA_017524165.1 Clostridia bacterium
ATTTTTTTGCTTCTTCGTAATCGTTATAATTCCTACACCCTGCAATAACAGTTTTAATAGTCATTTAATCCCTCCCTATTTTAATTCTACTACCTAACGATAGTAAAATCAATACTATTTTTTGATAGTACATATACTTTTCCTTTAGGAGGGTGAAACTCATGTATTATCCAAGATTACGCGATCTTCGCGAAGATCATGATTTGGCACAAAAAGAAATTGCCGCCTTGTTGGGCATTGACCAGAGAGTATACAGCAATTACGAAACGGGAAAGCGGGAAATCCCGACCAGACTGCTGGTGCGATTAGCGGATTATTATCACACATCCACCGATTATCTCCTTTCCCGCACCAACAATCCCAAGCCGCCGACGCAATAATTTTTGTTATACCGCGCGTTCGAGAATTGCGGCAATCACCGTGATATCGTCCTCGTGGCGGTCGGTGCGCCGCCGCGCCGCCGAAAGGCAGAGATGTTCCGCCAATGCGGTCGCGTCGGTATTGTCCCACCGATCCAGTTCCTCCGCCATCCAGTCGGTGCCGTCGCATACGGCGCCGTCCGACATTAACAGCAATACATCGCCTTTATGCAATTTAAAGGTTGCGCGATCAAACCCGACCTCTCGCAAAATGCCTGCCGGCAACGAAGTGCTTTCGGCTTTTCCTGTTCTGCCCGAACGGCGTACCAAGGTCGGTGCGGCACCGGCTTTCAGCAGTTGTACCGTGCCGTTGAACAAATCCACCGCGGCAATATCGACCGTCGCCAACGATTCATCGGTCGATTTAAAAAGCATGGAAGAATTTAAAATGCGCAGAGAACAGTCGAACCCGAATCCCGCCTTTAGAAGACGCGCCATCAGTCCGACCGCCATCGCGCTGTCCACCGCCGCGCGGCCGCCGGTCCCCATGCCGTCGCTTAAAAGAATAAAGGTGCGCCCTTTGCCGTCCGAAAAGGTGTTGACTGAATCCCCGCAAATCGCGGATTGCTGAGCGTTGAACTGATGGATCCCGATATTCAGGCGGTAAACGGTTCGTTCGCTGACCGTCAAAAAAATATCTCCGCCCACTTCGCTGACATTCGGCACATCAAAATCCCGTTCCAGCGCAAAAGACAGCTGTTTCATCATTTCCAATTTATTGAGTACGCGTTCAGGCGGTTTTCGCAATTTGCATTCCACCGTCATTCGACCGAATGCATCGGTAAAAGCGGCGCTCTCCTCGACGCGGATATCCAAATTTTTTAACGCCGAGACCGCCGTCAACGCCGCCGAAGCGTCGAACCGTTCTTCCTCTTTCAAATCCCGCGCCAAATCGGAAAGCATGTGGGAAATGCCGTCAAATTGATCGGTCACCACTCCGCGCACCTCCTCCAAACGGTTTTCCGCCGCCGTTCTGGAAGCATAAAAAGAGTAATTCTTCTCCACCGCGCGAAAGACCGCGCCCAACCGCAGACACCGCCCACGAAACTCCTCGGGCACAATTTTTTCATGAAACTCGGTGCCGTCTTTCACGGCGGCAGTCATTAATAAAATGGCATTCATTGTTTCGTCGTGCTTACTTTCCCAACAGTGGATCCGTAATTTACAACCCGAACATGCCTCTCGTTCGATGCCTGAAAGCACCTCGGAAAAATCCGGCGCATTGATACGGTTGAGTTCGCGCGCTACCTGTTCCACCGTTTCACAGACATCGTTCAAGGCTCCTGCCGAGCGATTGAGCCGCAAGGTAACCGCCTTTTTCACGCCGTTCGGCGTTGCCACCTTCGGCGTGCAGGATAAAAACCGACCGAGCCAAATGCCGACCGTGCGCGGCATCATTAAAAACAGCGCGCATCCCAATAGCGCCTCGACTAAAACCATGGCGCTTTCCGGCGAGCCGGCTCCGACCATTATGCCGACGCACGCCGTTGCAAGCAATCCCAATACCTGAATATATTTACCGAACGCAACCAGACATCCCACCGTTAAGCCGCCGAACGCAAAGGTCATCGCCGCCGCCGTGCAGCCGCCCGAAAGTAAGACCGCTCCGCAGCAAACGGCGCCGCCCAGCACGCCGCCCAATGTCCCGCCGTAGCGGGCACATAACAGAATCAGCAACACGCTGAAAACTTGTCCTATCGACAAATCGGCAATCTTTATGCCGTCCGCAATCAACAGTACAATACCCACGGTTGCCAAAATACAAGCCAATTCATCTGCCGTCAATCCGGAATAGATATTTTTCCAGGCTCTTGTTGTACGGAAAACCGCATAGGTTCCAATTGCCGCCAACACCGTTTCTCCTACCAACATGGACAGATCCGCCGGCAAGGCACGAACCGTGACCGCCGCCGTTAGTCCATTGGCAAAGAGGCAAACCGTTGTCAGCAAAATGGGGTTATTCTCGGCTTTAGGATATCCTGCCGTCAACAAGCGGATGGCAAAAATTGCCAGCATCGCCGCCAAATAACGGAATCCACCCACGGTAATAGCCGGAAAAAAATATCCGAGAAAAGCCCCGACCGCCGCAGACGGCATCAAAGCATAAGGGCAACCTGCCAACACCGATAATCCGAACGGAACGGCTTGATGTAAAACCGCCGCACGGGATGCCGCCAACGCGAATCCCGCAACCCCAATATGCGAAATCCAATCAATTTTTCCCTGTGAGAAGGCAATTTTTTCGCGCAATACCGTTTTTAAATTTTCTTTCAAAAAAGCTCACCGCCGAAATCGTATTTATCCATTCCCACCTTTTCCAATTATAATGTCTGCTGAACAAATCAAAAAGTCCCTGATACCAATGGTTGAAGGGCTTTTTGATTTGTTCAAAGTGCAAGGATTTTTCTGGATTTTCTGAAAAACCCTTGCACTTGGCGAGCAAACGCTTTGCTCGCCAAGCAGACATTTCAATGGATGCACCCGCCAAAATCAATGATTTTGGCAGAAAAAGCGTTTAAAAACGCTTTTTCACAAATGCCGACGGCGTGTCAGCATTTGTTCTGTTGACATTATTATAAAAGAAACCGCTCGTTTATTTTGTCAAACGAAGCGGTTATTTTTTGTCTTTTTTTAAAAATTTTGGGCGATTGCATAAAAAAAAGAATGCGGAGAAAACTAACAAAAAAGAAAACGGAAAGGAATTGTTTTATGAAACAAAAACTCGGTATTCTTCTTTTTGCGACCGTCTTTATTTTGACCCTCTCCGGCTCGGTTTCTTCCCTGTCGCGGATCGGTTCGACCGGCGCCGAGGTGCAGAAAATTCAATCGGCTTTAAAGAAGAAGGGATACGCCATCGGCACGGTGGACGGCATCTACGGCACCAAAACCAAAAAAGCCGTGCAGGCTTTTCAAAAAGACAACGGTTTAGTGCGCGACGGTATTGCCGGACCGAAGACCCTCAAAGCGCTCGGTATCCAAGGTAATTCTTCTTACGGCAACTATAATTCCAGCGACTATGACCTGTTAGCGCGCATTATTTCCGCCGAATCTCGTGGAGAGACATATCTCGGTCAAGTGGCAGTCGGGGCGGTGGTCTTAAACCGGGTGGAACATCCGTCCTTCCCCGATACGCTTTCGGGCGTCATCTACCAAAACGGCGCCTTTTCCTGTTTAGGTGACGGTCAATTTTATGAGCCGGTTGCCGACAGCGCCTATTCCGCCGCACGGGATGCGCTGAACGGACTGGATCCGTCGGGCGGCGCCATTTATTACTATAATCCCACTACCGCTACCAGTAAATGGATTTTCAGCCGACCAATCATCACCACCATCGGCAAACATGTTTTTTGCAATTAACTTACCCCCAACAGATTTTTAATCTCTTCCCGTTCGGCGGCATTGCGTTCCTGCCCGGAAAAGAGCGAAGCATACGAAAAAAACAGATATCCTTTCGCCGTTGTTTGCCGCACAGCGGTGATTTGCCGCGCCAAGAGATCGCTTGATCCCGCTGTCCACTCATCCCGATCCGCGGCGGCAGTTGTCCCGATTTTATAAGGCGCTAATCCGATTAACAAGGTTACCGGCGTATCTTTCACCGCTTCCTGCCACATTTTCAGCAGATTGTCAAACCGGAATTTTTCCATCGGGTAGTCAAAACCGAAATAAAGCTGGGGGATCATCCAATCCACACAGCCGCTTTGACACCACGCAATCACATCGGCATATAAATCGGTTAGATTGTTTTCCAAATCAGCGGCAGGACTGACGCTGAAAATCAAATCCTTCCCCGAAAACTTCACAGCGGTATAACATCCGCTGATCAAGGCGTTGACATTCGCCCGGCGCCAATCCTCCAAAGAAAGCGGTTGATTGCTTTCACCGCAGTACCGCTGATACGAGATTTCATCAAAAGTCGCGTCGGTAGTCGGGTAAAAATAATCATCCACATGAATACCATCCAACGGATAATTTTTCAGCAACTCGCGCACGCCGTTCAATATTAACTGCCGAACCGAATCGACAGCGGGATTCAGATAAATTCCCTCCCAAAAACAGACCGCGTCATCATTAGCGGGATCGTCATCGCTTAACCATTTTCTTGCCGGACTTTCCGCCGGCAACTGTCTCCAATCGGTGGTACCCAAGCGCACCCGATAAGGATTCAGCCAGCCATGAACACGGAGATGTTCTTCATGCGCCTGTGTGAGAAAATAATCCAGTACATCGTAGTCATATACCGCCGCTTCCGGCGTTAGCGGGTAATATCGGGAGGGGTAGATCGCATCGCAGAAAGCGCGAACATGCAAAAAAATATCGGTAATTCCCAACGAATTGCAATTTTCAAAAAGCGCCGAACAGTTTTTCTTCCACTCGCCGTCCTTTAAAAGCGTTTTAACTTCACTATAAGACACCCAAACGCCGCGTATTTCCGCATCCTTTGCCACTGTTTGCGCAGTATGCCCTTTGGTCTGACATCCCGAAAGCAGGCATAGCACACAAATGCAAAAAATCATACTGTATGGAATTTTTCGGAAAAAACCGTCTTGGATCATTTTTGTCACCGCCTTATCTTTTATTTTATGAGATAAAACAAAAAAATAGTATTTGATAGCAGTCAAAAAAATAGCGCATCCGCTTTTTGCAAAGCAGATGCGCTAATCGGTTCACCAAAATTATTCAGCGGTTTCCTCTGCGGCAGGAGCCTCTTCCACAGCAGGAGTTTCTTCTGCCGGGGATGCTTCCTCAGCGCCGAATTCCGCCACAACTTCGTCCTCTTCTTCGACCTTCGCCGGTTCGAGCAACGCACGGATGGAAAGGCTGACGCGTTTTTTATCAAAATCAATGCCGATGATCTTAACATCGACTTCCTGACCGACGGTCAACTCATCCTGCGGCTTTTCAATACGACGATCGGCGATTTGAGAAATATGGATCAAACCGTCAATACCCGGAATAACGCGGGCAAAAGCACCGTAGGTTGTCATGCTGACGATCTTCACCGGAATAATGTCGCCCACCTGATAGTTGTTCTGGAAAATCACCCACGGATTTTCTTCGGGTTTCTTGTAACCCAACGAAATCTTACGCTTTTCGGGGTCGATTGCCTTGACATAGACTTCGACCGTATCGCCAACCGAAACAACCTCGGCGGGATTTTTAATGCGTGCCCAGGAGAGCTCGGAAATGTGAACCATACCGTCCACACCGCCGATATCAACGAATGCACCGTAACCGGTCAACGATTTCACGGTACCGGTAAAGCGATCGCCGACAGCGATAGAGCTCCAAATTTTTTCCTCCGCTTCCTTGCGCTGGTCGCGAAGGACGCTGCGAATCGAACCGACAGCACGGCGGCCGCGACCGATTTCGATAATACGGAACGAAGCTTCCGTTCCCTTTAAATCATCTAAGGAATCGTTGCGGGATAAGGTTGCCTGTGAAGCGGGAATAAATACCCGGACATTATTCACATAAGCCACAACACCGCCCTTGACGACATCGCGAATGATACCGGTAACGATTTCACCCGACTCTTTGGCGGCAACAATATTGTCCCAACCGGCGATCGCATCGTAACGGCGTTTGGACAGCATTACGGTTCCTTCCTGATCGTTAATCTTCATAATAATAAGATTTAACTGATCGCCTACCTTGACCTCCTCCGTCATTTTCACTTCAGGATCCATTGAGTATTCGGCCGCGGTAATATAACCTGCCAATCCTCTCCCGATATCCACCTGAATTTCAGAATCGTTTACGGCCAAAACGGTGCCGCATACTTTCTGATCGCCCGTCAAATTTTGGAGTGAAGCCTCAAATGCCTCCTCGTCCGTCATTTCCTCGAAGCTTTTTTGAACAGTTTCAATTTCCTCCGCCTGTTCTTCGACCGGTTGCAAATTTTCCGACATGGTTTTAAGTACCTCCTTTATTATACCCGCCGGTGTCGACGCACCGGCGACAACTCCAACCGAACGGCAATCCTTTAATGAAAGCACGGGTAATTCCGCCGCGGTTTCAATCAGGAAGGTTCTGTCGCAATTCTGCCGGCATACCGAAAATAGCTTTGCGGTATTGGAACTGTGCCGACCGCCGATGACGATCATGCCATCGCAAACAGCGGACAATTCCCCAGCTTCCTTTTGACGCATGGAAGTCGCATTACATATTGTATCAAAAATTTTTGCGTTTGTACATACTTTTTTTAAAATTTCCTGACATTTTGCCCAACTTTTTGCATGAAAAGTCGTTTGAGAGACCACCGAGACAGGTTTTTCCGCCAAATCCGGACGGTTTTCAAGGATTTTTTGCAAACTTTCCTCGTCCGAAAAGATCAGCACTTCGCCGATGCAGTGTCCGCGAATGCCGATGACCTCCTGATGATTTTCATCCCCGGCAATCAAAACGGTATCTCCGGCGGCGCTTTGTTCGGCAACAATCCGGTGAATTTTAGCCACAAACGGACAGGTCGCATCAGCCACCTCAATACCGCTTTGTGCCGCTTTATCATAAAGTTCTCTCCCGACGCCGTGCGAACGGATGACCAAGGTTTCCCCCGCCCGTACTTCGTCCACGCTATGGACCGTCCGCACGCCGCGTGCTTCCAATTCTGCCACCATCTGCGCGTTATGGATGATCGGACCCAAGGTACAAACCTGTTTCCCCTCGTTCAGCAGTTGAAAAACCATCTCGACCGCACGGTTGACGCCAAAGCAAAATCCGGCGGTTTTCGCCAAATGTACCGTCACGCGCGATCCATCCTTTCCCGAATGGTTTTCAGTAGAAGCGCCAACGAATCTTCCAACGACAAATCGGAGGTATCGACAATGGCGGAATCCTCCGCCGGCTTCAGCGGTGCGATCTCGCGGTGGGAATCCTGATAATCGCGCTGTATCAAATCGTTATAAACATCCTCATAGGAAACCTGTTGACCCTTTTCGATCAATTCCTGATAGCGGCGTTTGGCACGCACCTGCGGCGAAGCGGTCAAAAAAATTTTGACCGTAGCATCCGGCAAAACCACCGTGCCGATATCGCGGCCGTCCATCAGCACATTCTGCTCACGGGACAACTGCCGCTGCATTTCCAATAAAAATGCGCGTACCGGCGGTTTGGCGGAGGAAGCGGACGCCATCATCGAAACCTCCGGCGTGCGAATCAGCTCGCTGACATCCTCTCCGTTCAAATAAACATGCTGTGTGCCGTCAACAAAGCCAATCGAAACCTTTAAATCTTTTAACACGGCATCCCAATCGGCACACTGCTCCACATCGACCTGTTGACGCAACAGATGAAGCGCAATAGTGCGATACAGCGCGCCGGTATCCACATAGCAAAAGCCGAGCTCGCGCGCCGCCGCGCGTGCAAGACTGCTTTTTCCGGCGCCCGCCGGCCCGTCAATAGCAATAGAAATCATCTTTGTTCCTCATTTCCGCCGCCAAGCTGTTGAGCGGCATTTTTTCCGGCCAACCAGCCGGTTGCAAAAGCAATTTGCAGATTAAATCCACCGGTATAGGCGTCTAGATCCAAAACCTCTCCCGCAAAGAAAAGATTCTTGATCAATTTGGAGCCCATGGTGGAAGGATCGACCTGATTTAACCGGATCCCGCCACGCGTGATCACAGCTTCTTCCATCGGGCGAAATCCCGTAATGCGAAGAGAAAATTCCTTTAGAACCGTTCCCAACGCCCGGCGCTGCTCCCGACTGATTTGATGCACCTTTTCGCGTTCGGCAATGCCCGATCGCCGTACCACAACGGGAATCAGGCTTTTGGGTAACAGCGCGTCCAACGAACGGATAAAATCCCGGTTGACATTTTCTTCAAAATCGCGGAGGATCCGACGGTCCAGCTGTTCCGCCGACAAGGCGGGTTTTAAATCAATGACGGCGCGGTACTGACCCTGTTCGGGGTTCTTCAAATGTGCCGATGCCGATAACACCAGCGGCCCCGAAATCCCGAAATGCGTAAAGAGCAGTTCTCCCAATTCCGAAAAGCAGGGCTTTTTTTTGCCATTCTCCCAAATTGACAAGTTGACATTTTTCAAGGACAATCCCGAAAGCTCGGTACAAAAGCCCTCATGACAGTTGAGCGGAACCAGAGAGGGGGTCGGCGTTACAACAGCGTGTCCGAGCGCTTCCGCCATCCGATAGCCGTCACCCGTCGAGCCGGTACCCGGATAGGAACAACCGCCGGTTGCCAAAATCACGCTGTCCACCGCAGTCGTTCTGCCGTCCTCCAAAACCACTTCACACACCCGGTTGTCCGCTGCCGTCAAGCGTTCCACCCGACCGTTTTGTATCTTGACTCCTGCTTTTTTCGCCGCGCCGACCAGGGCGTCGACAATATCGACCGCGCGGTCGGAAACCGGAAAGACCCGGTTGCCGCGTTCGGTTTTCAGCGGGACGCCCCACCCCTCAAACAAGCGCATGACAGCGGCAGGGGGAAGTTCAGCCAGTGCCGAATACAGAAATTTTCCGTTTCGCGGCGTATTTTCAATGACGGTACCCGCCGGGCAGTTGTTGGTGACATTGCATCTTCCTTTGCCGGTTATCATCAGCTTTCGCGCCGGTTTTAAGTTTCTCTCAAATACCGTCACTTTTGCACCGCTTTGCGCGGCACGGTACGCCGCCATCAATCCCGCGGCGCCGCCGCCGATGATCGCAAGATGTCCCATGCAGTTCCCGTCCTTTCTTAAAAGTGCTTAAAACATGGAAATTTGACTGGTTTCAGGCAGATCGCCCATCGCGCCCAAATCCGCCAGGTTTTGAATAATGGTTTTTGAAACCCCTGCCTCGATCGAAAAGTCTTCCCGCGAGACAAAATTTCCTTTTTTTGCCGCCTCGTAGATGGCATAGGCGGCTTTTTCACCGACGCCGCCCAATGCCCCGAACGGCAACCGCATTTTCCCGTCTTCCGGTATATATTTCACGGCGTGGGAATAACGGAGATCCATCGGCAACACCTGCACTCCGCGCGACATCATTTCGTTGAAGATCAGCAGGTTATTGTAAACATCAATTTCTTTTTTGGCGGCTTCCTTGGCGGCAATTTTACTTTTGATCGCGGTGATCTGCCGCCGTACGGCGTCCTTCCCCTGCAAAATCGTCGCAACATCAATATCCTCCGGTCGCGCGGTAAAATAGGCGCAATAAAATGCCAGCGGATGATGTACCTTATACCAAGCCAAACGCAACGCCGCAATCACATACGCCGCCGCGTGCGCCTTGGGGAACATATACTTGATTTTGTAGCAAGAGGAGATATACCACTCGGGCACATGGACGGCACGCATATCGTCCTCCATGGCTTTCCAGTCCTCTTTGGAGACCTTGTTTTTGGCGACCAGACCTTTCCGAACCGTTTCGGTGATCTGAAACGCCCGCGCTTCTTCCATGCCCTGATGGATCAAATAGACCATAATATTATCACGCGTACCGATGACCTCGGAAATGGTACAGGTACCGTTGTCAATGAGGTCTTTCGCGTTGCCGAGCCAAACATCGGTGCCGTGCGACAGTCCCGAAATCTGCAACAGATCGGCAAAGCAGGTCGGCTTGCAGTCCAACAGCATGCCGCGGACAAATTCAGTGCCAAATTCCGGAATACAGAAGGTTCCGGTTTGAGAATAGATTTCTTCCGGCGTTACCCCCAATGCCTCGGTCGAAGTAAACAGACTGTAAACCGCCGGATCGCTCATCGGCACATCGGCAATTTTAACGCCGCTGTATTCCTCTAAATATTTATAGGTGGTCGGCACCACATGACCCAGTTCGTCCAGTTTCAGAATGGTATCATGGATCGAATGAAAATCGAAGTGGGTCGTAATGATATCCGACTTGACATCATCTGCCGGATGCTGTACCGGGCAAAAATCATAAATAGTCTTGTCCCTCGGCACAATGATCATGCCGGCGGGGTGCTGACCGGTCGTCTGTTTGACCTGCGCTTTTTCCACCTTGGCTGCCAGCCGATCCAGTTCGGCACTGCTTAACACCAAACCCATTTTTTCGGCATAGGCTTTAGAGAAACCGTAGGCGGTGCGTTCGGCAACGGTCGAAATCGTTCCGGCTTTAAAGACATTTTCCCGCCCGAACAGCGTTTCAGTGTACTTTTGCACCCGTCCCTGCACCTCATCGGCAAAGTTCAGGTCGATATCCGGCACCTTATCGCCCTTGAATCCCAAGAAGGTTTCAAACGGAATATCGTGTCCGTTCCGTCCGAGCGGTGTTCCGCATTTCGGACAATTTTTTTCGGGCAGATCAAAGCCGGATCCGACCGAACCGTCGGTAAAGAATTCGCTGTACTGACAGTGCGGACAAACATAGTGCGGCGCCAGAGGGTTGACCTCCGAGATGCCCGCCATCGTCGCCACAAAGGAGGATCCGACCGAACCTCGCGAGCCGACCAGGTAGCCCTGTTCCTCGCTGTAAGCCACCAGCTTCTGCGCCGAAATATACATGATGGAATAGCCGTTATTGATAATGGAATCCAATTCCTTATTCAGCCGCTTTTCGACAATTTCGGGCATCGGATCACCGTAGATCCGGTGGGCGTTATCGGTGCATATCTGCCGCAACAGCTCATCCGAGCCCTCGATCACCGGGGGATAGTTCCCCGCCGGCACCGGCAAAATATCGCCTGAAATCATTTCGGCGATCTTATTGGGATTTTCCACAACAACCTCATAGGCGCGATCGCCCAAATAATCAAAATCCGCCAGCATTTCGTCGGTTGTTTTGAAATAAAGCGGCGCCTGATTTTCAATATCGTCAAAGCCTTTTCCCGCCATGATGATCTGCCGCGTAATGCCGTCGCTTTTTTTCAGAAAATGCACATCGCCCGTAGCGACAACCGGCTTGCCGAGTTCATCCCCGAGCGCCAGAACCTGTCGGTTAAAATCGCGAATGACCTCTTCCGAAGTCACCTGACGGAAGCGGTTTTTAATGACTTCCCCCGTCTTTTTATCCACCTTGTCGGGATAACCGGATTCCCGCACCATAAAGGCGTTATTGCCGAGCGGTTGAATCTCCAAATAGTCGTAATACGAGGCGATCCGCACCAATTCCTCATGCGGTTTTCCGTCAATAATGGCGCGATAAAGTTCGCCCTGCTCGCAAGCCGAGCCCAACAGTAGCCCCTCCCGCCGTGCATCCAATTTACTGCGCAGGGTAATCGGCCGACCGTGAAAATCGTTCAAATGCGCTTCGGAAATCAATTCGTAAAGATGCTTCAATCCCACCGCGTTTTGAACCAAAATGATTTGGTGATAACGGTGTCTGGCAATCTCTTTGGCGGTCATATTGCTGATATCGACGCAGGTATCGTCGACAAAATACGCTTCGACGCCGTAAAGGACCTTAAATTCTCCGCCCGCCTTGCGAATAGCCTTTAATTCTCCCGCCGCGGAGGGATAGGCTTGTACCACACCGTGGTCGGTGATGGCAACCGCTTTATGTCCCCATTCAAAGGCCTGCCGCACAATGGAAGCACCGGAAGAGACGGCGTCTCCTGCCGACATATTGGTGTGGCAATGCAGTTCCACCCGCTTCAAGCCATCGTGACGATCGGTTTCTTTATATTTTTGTAACAAAGCCAGCGAATGAGCCTTGACGGTATATTCTTTTTTATAGTCGTCAAATTCATACGAACCGTTGACCAGGACAAACGCACCGTCTTTCAAAGGCGCCAGTTCACCGTGCCGGGAGGCGTCAATAAAAAGCGACGCCTTCAGCGAATTGGTATAATCGCTGAAACAGAATTTTACAATATAAGCCTCGCTCCCGCGTTTGGTAGTGATTTTGCGTTCTTCCAAACCGAAGACCTCGCCCCAACAGCAAATCCGGGTGTCGTCCTCGGTCACATCGATCATGCGTTTGGTATCGTTTTCCATCGACCGCCCGTAAAACAGTTGCGGCTGATCCAAATAGACGACGCCGTTTTCCGGCGGCTCCCGCCGCTCCTCAAAGGTAATTTCTTTCACTTTCTCTTTTTTGCCGGAGCCTGTCCGCTCGGCTGGCGGTTCGACCGGTTCAGGTGGCGGCGCCGACAGTTCCATATCTTCCAGCTGTCCGTCAAATTGCACGGTCACCGTACGGTGGAACCGGTCGGCGACCAGCGCGGCAAACTGTCCCGCAAATCCGCTTTCTTTGATGCGTTCCAAGCCGCCGAATTGCAGGGTAATATTGACGGTGTCGTCCTCCAGAGCGTATTCCGCACCGTTAAAATAGCCGTTGACCGCCGCATTTTTCAGTCGGATTTCGCGAACCAGATCGGCGCAAGCCGCCTCATTCAACGCTTCCGGATCAAAGCGAAAGATCAGCGCGCAAGCCTGCAACTGCACCCCCGATTGAATCGCGGATTGCACCCGTCGGCAAAGATCGGCGGCAAGATATTTTTTACTTTGACATTCCGCCGTCAGCACCCTTGTTTCGGGATTTAAATCGCAACGCGTCACTTCTACCTCGGTCAACTGCAACGCATCCGCTTCTTCTATGTATGTCAAAAACAACTCATTAAATGATGTCATGAGGTTTTTCCGTCGCTTTCCGAATGATGTTCAATTTCTTCCATTAAAGCGTCCAGCAAGTGATCTTCCGACACCTTCCGGATCACTTTTCCATGACGAAAGACCACGCCGCAACCGTCTCCGCCGGCAATGCCGAAATCGGCTTCGCGTGCTTCCCCCGGCCCGTTGACGACGCACCCCATTACAGCCACCGTCAAATCACGGTCTAAGGAGGAAAGCCGCCGTTCTGCCTCTTTCGCAATGGCAATTAAATCAATTTTGGTCCGTCCGCAGGTCGGGCAGGAGACAAACCGCACCCCGCCGCCGCGAAGACCGACCGCCTTTAGCAGTTGGATCCCCGCTTCGACCTCCCGCACCGGGTCATCGGTCAGCGAAATACGGATGGTATCGCCGATATCGCGCAACAGTAATCCGCCGACCCCTGCCGCCGATTTCACCGTACCGCCGGCAATCGTTCCCGCCTCGGTCACGCCGACATGTAACGGATAGGGACAAACCTCCGCCGCACGGACATAGGCGTGATACATCCGCGTAACATCAGAGGATTTCAAGGACAGTACGATTTGGTCAAAATCAAATTTTTCCAACAGAGAAATATGATAAAGTCCGCTTTCAACCATCGCTTCGGCAGTCGGCAAACCGTATTTTGCCAATATTTCTTTTTCAAGCGAGCCGGAATTGACCCCGATACGAATCGGAATATTCTTTTGACGGCAGATATCGGCAACCGCCTTGATATGCTCGTCCGACCCGATATTGCCGGGGTTGATCCGAATCTTATCCACCCCTGCCTGCGCGCTTTCCACCGCCAGCCGCCAATCAAAATGAATGTCGGCAACCAACGGAATATTCAGGGCTTCTTTGAGCGCCGCAACGGTCTTCACGCTCTCCCGATCCGGCACCGAAACGCGTAGGATCTCACATCCCGCCGCTTGCAGCTGCAAAGCCTGCCGTACATTCCCTTCTATATCCTGCGCCGGCACATTCAGCATGGACTGCACCGTAACGGGTGCGCCGCCGCCGATCAAAAGCGTGCCAACCTTTACCTGTTTGGTATTTTGATGGGTAAACATCGTTCTTCCCTCTCTAAGCAAAAAGTTTCCAAATGTCCTTGGCGGTGATCAGCGCCATCAAGGTCAGTAAAATCGCAAAGCCGATGCCGTGAACCAATGATTCATATTTTTGCGGGACGGGTTTGCGGAAAATCATTTCAATCAAAATAAACAACAGCCGTCCGCCGTCCAACGCCGGAATCGGCAAAAGATTAAAAATCCCCAGATTGATGGAAATCAGCGCCAAAATCGGCAGAAGATCCCACAGATTGTTTTTCGCCACCGTGCCGATACTTGCCGTGATCCCGACCGGTCCGGAAACAGCGCTGATGCCGTATTTCCCACTGAGTAAATCAATCAGGGAACGCCAAATAACCACCGCGTAGGAAAGGGCGGTGCGTCCGGTCTGCTTCACATAATTCACCAAGGTTTTTTGTATGCCATAGATATAAAAGTCAACCGAAAGAAAGGTGATACCGTCGACCTCCTCGGTGGCAAAGTGAACATCGCGAAGCAAAACTTTCTTGCCGTCGCGAACCACCGTCAAATCGACCTTCCCGTCCTTCACATTGGAAAAGGCATACCCTAAATCGTAGTTCGTAAAAATTCTTCTGCCGTCCACCCCGACAATTTTATCGTCTACCTGCAATCCATACTGACTGCTGACCGAATTTTCGGCAAATTCCGCCACTACGGTAGAGGCAAACCGCTTTTGCGGCGCCAGGATCACGGCAATCAACAACAGCCCGAACAACAAATTAAAGGTAGCGCCCATAATCACGATCAAAAACCGGCGCCACGGTTTTTTGCGACAAAAAGCCTTTTCGTCGGTGCTGTCTTCTTCCTCGCCCTCCATCGCACAGTAACCGCCAAACGGTACGATACCGACGCAATAGCGGGTTTCTCCCCATTGTTTTTTGAAGATTTTCGGACCAAATCCAACCGAAAATTCGTTCACGCGAACGCCCAACAGTTTTGCGGCGATAAAATGACCAAATTCATGGATAACGATGAGCACCAAAAAAACTGCCACCGCCACCAAATAAGGCCATACCGCATTCCAAGCTGTGCCAATCATGAAAAAACCTCACAAAGATTTATTTGCTTTTTTCCAATACCAAACGCCGTGCCGCACGGTCGGTTTCAAAGATGTTTTCCACCGATAGCTCCGCGGTTTGATCCACAACATCCATAGCCGCTTCCACCAGATCTGCAATCTGCAAAAAGGTGATTTTCCCCGCCAAAAACAGGCGCACCGCCTCCTCGTTGGCGCCGTTGACCGCCGTCGGGAATAATCCGCCGCGGCGAATCGCGTCTATACAAATCGGCAAACAGCGGAAGGTGTCGGTATCGGGTTGTTCAAAGGTTAGCTTGCCCACACGGAACAAATCTAACCGTTCGCCGTTGACGGGACCGCGTTCGGGATAGGTCAACGCGTACTGAATCGGCAACCGCATATCCGGCGTGCCCAATTGCGCCAAGACCGCACCGTCGGTCAGTTCGATCCCCGAATGTAAAATGCTCTGCCGGTGCACCAACACGGTGATCTGTTCAGGTGAAACATGAAACAAATGCACCGCCTCGATCACTTCCAACCCCTTATTCATCAGGGTAGCGGAATCCACGGTGATTTTTGCGCCCATCGACCAGTTAGGATGTTTCAGCGCCTGCTCGGCGGTAACCGTGCAAAGCTCGGCGCGCGTTTTCCCGTAAAACGGACCGCCCGACGCCGTCAGTAAGATCCGGTGCAGCGCCCCCTCCGGAACGCCCTGCAACGATTGAAAAATAGCAGAATGTTCACTGTCAACCGGCAAAATTGGAACCTTTTTTTCCGCCGCAAGGCGGTTGACGATTTCTCCGCCTGTGACCATGGTCTCTTTATTTGCCAATGCCAATGTCTTACCGGCAGAAAGCGCTGCCAAGGTCGGCCGCAGACCCGCGATCCCGACAATGGCGTTTAGCACCAAATCGCCGTCCGATGCCGCCGCCTCACAAACGCCGTCGATGCCCGACAAAACGGTTACAGAAGTATCTGCCAAACGAATTTTTAAGTCAGCCGCCGCCGATTCTTCAAAAACGGCGACAATTTTCGGACGAAATTCCCGTGCCTGCCGTTCCAATAAATCCACATTGCTTCCCGCCGCTAAAGCGGTAACCTGCCAGCCGTTCTGCCGCACTACTGCCAAAGCCTGGGTGCCAATCGAACCGGTAGAGCCGAGTAAAATCAATTTTTTCATTAAACCCATCCTGTCTCGATGCAAAGCCAAAGCACCGGTGCGATCAAAAGAATACTGTCCAGTCTGTCCAAAACACCGCCGTGACCCGGAATCAATCGACCGTAGTCCTTGATGCCGACCGAGCGTTTAATTGCCGAAGCAAATAAATCTCCGCCCATGCCGATCACGCAAAACGGCACGGTCAGCAAAACCGTATAGAAGAGTTTTGCCGAAAAGCCAAAGCAAAGGCACAGGATCACCGAGACCACCATCGAAGAAAGGATCCCGCCGACAGCTCCCTCGACCGTTTTTTTCGGGCTGATTGCCGGGCAAAGCTTATGTTTCCCGACGGCACTGCCCACAAAGTAGGCGCCCATATCGCACACACTCGCAAAATTGAGCATTAACAATAAATAATATAAACCGTCGGTGTGATTTATGACCCGCGACAGGCAGGAAAACGCAAAGGCGACCGGCAACGGCATCGCTGTCAAAACGGCAATGGACGCCAGGGAAAAATCCGCATGGTTCCACAGCGTCAATCCGACGGCGATCAAGAAATACACTACACTTACCCACAGAAGCAGCGATCCGGTTTTTCCCCAACCAAACGGATCGTCCCAAAGGAAAACCATCAGCGCGCCGTATCCTGCGGCGGCAAAAACCGATTTCATATCCTGAATTCCTGTCGCGGTACGCGTCAATTCATAAAGCGCGCCGTCGCAAAGTACCGCCGCAAAGACGGTCAAAACCACCGGTACAAAATGACCGATAACCACAACAACGGCTACGATTACCGCCATCACAACGCCCGAAATAATTCTTGTTTTCATGTCCGAACCCTTCCATCAAAAATTTTTCCCGACAAAAGCCTATACCCCGCCGTACCGACGGTTACGACCGGCGAAAGTCTCGATCGCCCGATCAAGATCCTTTGCGCTGAAATCCGGCCAAAGCACATCGGTAAACCAGTATTCGGCATACGCCGCCTGCCAAATCAGGAAATTGGAAAGCCGATATTCTCCGCCCGGACGGATAATCAAATCGGGATCAGGCTGTCCGGCGGTATAAACGGCTTCACTAATGTCTTCCTCGGTTATTGCATCGGCGTCTTTGCCCGATTGCATTAATTTTCTGACGGCGTGAACCAATTCGTCCCGCCCGCCGTAGTTGAGGGCGATATTCACCTGCAATCCGGTCGCATCCGCCGATTCGGCTTCATCCTTTTCGATCAGTCGGATAATATCTTCCGAAAGCGGCGAAAAATCCCCGATAAAGTTCAGTTTGATGTTTTCCGATTTGAAATTGGTCGCGTCCTTCAGGTAGTCGCGAAGCAGATTCATAATGCCGTCTACTTCTTCCTTCGGGCGCTTCCAGTTTTCGGTGGAAAAGGCATACACCGTTAAATAACGAATCCCGATTTTATTGCAGTACCGCGCAATATCTTTGAATGTTTTGGCGCCGGCGACATGACCGGCACTGCGCGGCAAGGACCGTTTTTTTGCCCAACGGCCGTTGCCGTCCATAATAATGGCAATATGCTGCGGCAGGATTTTTTCATCGGTATGAACCGTTTCTTTTTTACGAAACCACATAATAACCGCCTCCCTGACAAAGAACGGGCGCACGCAAGTGCGCCCGCATTCATTAAAGCTCCATTATTTCCTTTTCTTTATCCGCCGCCGCGTTATCAATTTCTTTGACAAAACGGTCGGTTAAAGTTTGGATCTTCTTCTCGCAATCGGCTTCATCATCCTCGGTAATATCGCCGGATTTTTTCATGGTCTTTAATTTATCAATCGCTTCACGGCGAAGGTTTCTCAACGCCACCTTGCCGTCTTCGCCCTTTTTGCGGACCTCTTTGCAGATTTCCTTTCGGCGTTCCTCAGTCAACGGCGGGAAAGAAAGACGGATCACCCGTCCGTCATTCTGCGGATTGATACCGATATCCGAGACCAAAATTGCGCGTTCAATGTCTTTCAGGGTGCTGGCGTCCCACGGTTGAATCATCAAAATACGCGGTTCCGGCACCGAAACAGCCGCCATCTGCTGGATCGGCGTCGGTGCGCCGTAATAGTCCACGGTGATACGGTCCAACACCGAGACATTGGCACGGCCGGCACGGATGGATTTATAATCCCGATCCAACACCGTCAATGTTTTATTCATTTTATCTTCAGTTGTGCTTAATAATTCTTTTACTGTCATCTGTGAAGGCTCCTTTCGTTACTGTACCAGCGTGCCGTTTTGTTCGCCGGCAGCGGCACGGACAATATTTTCGGGGTCATTGAGATTAAAGACCAGAATTTTAATGTTGTTATCCATACAAAGGGATGCCGCCGTGCTGTCCATAACATGCAGTTCCTTTTGCAGCACCTCCATGTGAGAAAGCGTGTCGAACTTCTTGGCATTCGGATTTTTTTTGGGATCGCAGTCATAAACGCCGTCCACATTGGTAGCCTTGAAAATGACATCAGCGCCGATTTCCGCCGCACGCAAAGCTGCCGCCGTATCGGTCGAGAAGAAGGGGTTTCCGGTACCGCAACCGAAAATGACCACACGCCCTTTTTCCAAATGACGGATCGCTTTATTGCGGATATACGGTTCAGCGATCTGCCGCATTTCAATAGCAGTTTGAACCCGGGCAACCACCCCTAACTGTTCCAACGCGTCCGCCAATGCCAACGAATTGATGGATGTGGCAAGCATGCCCATATGGTCGGCACGGGTACGGTCCATTTGACCGCTGGAGCGTCCGCGCCAGAAGTTGCCGCCGCCGACAACGATGGCGATTTCCACGCCCATCTCAACACATTTTTTGACGCTGGAGCAAATCTCCAATACCTTATCAAAATCAATGCCGGTGCCTTTTTCGCCCGCTAAAACCTCACCGCTGAGTTTTAATAAAATCCGTTTATAAGCCGCTTGCATAAGCATCCCTCACTATATTGATATTTTCTATTATATTTTACATGATAAGCGCCTCAAAGTCAACCATTTTCCATCCAAACTATCCCAGCTTTTCAAAATACTTGAAAACCTGGGAAACAGAGTATATAATATATCAATCGAACGCTTTCATTTCAAAAAACTGTAAAGGATGATTTGCCTTGGTGCGATTCAAACGATGGCTTTCTTTTGGCGTGGCTTTGTTACTTTTGTGCGCCGTCTGCGGTTGCGCGGGAGACTATAAAAACAAGAATATTTACTTTGAATTGACCGATTTGCCCGATACTTTAGATCCGCAAACCGCTGCTTCCGACAGCGAACTGTTGGTGGTCAAAAATCTGTTTGAGGGGTTACTGCGCAAAGATGCGTCGGGAAACATCATTCCCGGTGTTGCCGAAAAATATGAAACCGCCGGACTCACCTATACCTTTCATCTGCGCCAAGACGCCCATTGGTTCACGGGCGAAGAGCTGACGGCGGCAGATTTTGTGTTTGCCTTTCGCCGCGCGGTCGATCCCGCAACTAAAGCGCCGTTTGCCGAACGGTTGTGGGCGGTCGAAAATGCTTTTCAGATCATCGCCGGGAAGCAGTCCCCCGAACAGCTCGGCATTTCCGCCCCGGATGCGCACACGCTGATCATTCGGCTTTCCGCACCCGACAGCAGTTTTCCCGATACGCTGACCACCTCGGTCTGTATGCCCTGCCAACAGAAATTTTTTGAGGAATCGGGCGGAAAATACGGTCTGTCCAAAAAAAACATCCTGACCAACGGCAGTTACTATCTGGCAAAATGGGAACGCGAAAATTTCGGCATTCGACTGTATCGCAATGCCGAATATCATGGGTCGGTTCCTGCGCAAAACGCGGCAGTTTTCCTTTCCCGCCTGTCGGAAGAAACACCGTTGCAACGGTTGAAAAAAAACACGGTGGACGCCGCCTTTTTAACCGGAAATGAACTACAGGAAGCACAGCATGCCGGTATCGGTATTGCTTCCTGTGAAGATACCTGTTGGGTATTGACGGTCGGCGCCGGCTTCCGCGGTGATATCGGCGACGCCTTAGCCATGATGATCGACCCCAATATTTACGCTGAACAGTTACCGCCCGGTTTACGGGTCGCCGATACACTTCTGCCGTCGCTGTTTACCCCGCTCGGCATAACGGCAGTTCCCCGACCGGCGGGCTATGATCCGCAGACCGCCAAGCAATTATTTGCCCGCGGTCTCGGTAAGATCAAAGACCGGAAATTTCCGCAAACCACCCTGTACTACTACGGTGACGCTTCCAAAGATACCGTGACCGCCATCGTCGGCCATTGGCAGAACGGGTTAAGCGCCTATATTAACATTGAAGCTGTCAGCAGTATAGATAAACTGTTACCGCAACTGGAAAACCAAACCCTTCCCTTGGCCTATTTCCCGGTCAAAGCGAATGGCTGCTCGTTGCGCGAATACCTGTTAAAATACGGCGTTGATTTGAACAAAACAACCCCGGAGCTTGCCCAGCAAAACATTCTTTCGGGCAATCGCATTATTCCGATTGCCTTCGGGAATACCTCGGTTGGCTATACCGGCGCGATCACAAATTTTTCCCTTTCGGACGGCACCGGATATCTCGACTTTGCCCCGCTCATCAAAAAAGGATAAGAAAAAAGCTTGTGCAGTCTCAGAAACCGCACAAGCTTTTTTGTTACTCCGACAAATAGGATTTTAAAAACCGAAGCGCCTCGATATACCCGTCAAAACCAAGTCCCATATAGGTGCGAATACACGCCATACCGGCAAAAGAGCGTTGACGGAAGTCTTCCCGCTCGGAAACCTGCGACAGGTGCACCTCAACCGCCGGTAATGTCACGGCTTTCAGCGCGTCTAAAATAGCGATACTGGTATGGGTGTACGCGGCGGGATTAATTATAATACCGTCATAAACCCCCAGCGCCTGCTGAATGGTATCGACCAGAACGCCCTCATGATTAGATTGCACGCAGGTCACCTCAACCGATAACGCCTTGGCTTCCTGCTCGATTTTTCCGATCAGCGCGGCATAGGTTTTATCACCGTAGATCTCCGGCTCCCGTACGCCGAGCAGATTCAGGTTGGGTCCGTTCAATACTAATATTTTCATGCAAATTCCTCCATCAGCGCCTGCACGGCCCCGTCCACCGAGCCGTTTTGATCCACGCGGCAATCCGCAAAGCGCTCATACTGTTCTTTGCGTTGCAGGAACAGCGCTGTCAGATTGTTCTTTTGGGAAATCGGTCGACCGTCCGTGGGCAGTTTGTTTACATCGCGCATCAACCAAACGATCCTGCCGTTTTGGTGAAGCGGCTCATAATTTTCCGCCCGGGTGACACAGCCGCCGCCGGTAGCCAGAATGATCCCCGACCGTTTGCCGACCTCACAGATCACCTCTGTCTCGATACGGCGAAAGGCCTCTTCCCCCTGCGCGGCAAAAAAGTCCGGCAACGGTTGCCCGATACGCTCCTCGATCAATTGATCGGTATCAACAAAGGGACGGCCGAGTTTTTCGCTCAACGCCATGCCGACGGTGGATTTTCCACAGCCCGGCATGCCGATCAACACAATATTTTCACATTTTTTCCGTATGGTTTTCTCTATTTCGTCGATTCGGCGTTCGTCCAATTGAACGCCGAGAAACTGCTCACTGCTGCGCAGTGCCTGCGCGACCAGCATAATCAGTCCGTTCACCGCCTTGAGACCGTACCGTTCGGCTTCACACAAAAGCGCGGTGTGAAGCGGATTATAGATAATATCCACGACACCCTCACACGCGGGAAAACCGATCAGCGCAAGCGGCGATTCTCCGTTACGGGGATACATTCCTACCGGCGTCGTATTGATGATCAACCGGGCGTCACGATGGCGTGACAGATTGCCGTAATTGTTTTCCCCGGTTCGGGAAATCACCACAACTTCGGCACCCTGCCGGCGCAAAACCGCGCACACCGTGACCGACGCTCCTCCACTGCCCAGCACCAAAACCTTTTTTCTGCTAACCGACAGACCGCTTTTACGCAACAGGGTTTCAAATCCGAACGCATCGGTATTATCCCCGAAAATACTGCCGTCTGCACGGCGCACCAAGGTGTTCACACTGCCGAGCTGTCGGGCGATGTCCGAAAGCTCATCACAGAACGGCACCACCGTTTTTTTATAGGGCACCGTGACATTCAGTCCCTGCCAGGCGCCGTGTTGCAGAAAGTCGGTCAGACTTTCGGGCGCGCGCTCAAACAGCCGATAGTCATAATCCCCCAACATACCGTGAATTTCAGGCGACCAACTATGACCGAGTTTTTTCCCCAGCAAGCCGTACTGCTTCATCTAAATGACCTCGCTGTAACTGCCGAAATAGGAAAATTCTTCACAAAGCGACGGCATTTCATCCATCAACTGCAAAAACCGTTCGGTATAGACCGAGGTGTCCAAATCAAAATAAAACCGAAATTCAAAGTTCCGCTCAGGGATCGGTCGGCTTTCCAATTTATTCAAATTGATATCCAACGCATAAAAACGGGAGAGAACCTTATAAAGCGAGCCCGGCTCATGCGGTAAAACCGCCGTCAGACTGGTGCGGTCGGCGCCGGGATAAATTTCAAGATTTTTAGCGATACAGATAAAGCGGGTGAAATTATTACCCGAATCCTGCACCGCCTTTTCCAGACAGTCCAGTCCGTATTCCTCGATACAGGCGGGAGAGGCGATCGCAGCCAAATCGTTGCGGTCGGATTCTGCCACCATTTTTGCCGCAACAGCCGTATTTTCGCAGGCGGTGATCTTGATATGCGGGAACTTTTGTAAAAATTCCCCGCATTGCGTCAAGGCTTGTTCATGAGAAAGAATTTCGCGAATATCCTCGCGTTTTGTCCCCTTTTTTACCAATAAATCATGATCAACTTTCAAACGAATACTGCGCACAATACGAAAATTATACCGCGCCATCAAATCGTACACCCGGTTGACCGAACCGGCGGTACTGTTTTCCAGCGGAATCACGCCGTATTGACACAATCCCTTTTCGACCGCCGTAAATACTGCGCTGAAATCCGCAAAAAACATCGGCATAGGCAGACGGAACAACCGCTTGGCGGCACGGTGGGAATAGGCACCCGCCACCCCCTGACAGGCAACGGTCGCCGATTCGGGAAATACCGCGGGTGTTTCGGCAATCGCGCGGCGAATTTCTCCCGAAAGTTCTCCGCCCGAAGTAATCAGCCGGTTTTGATAACTGCGGCTGAATTCAAACAGTAACGAGTACAGCGACGCTGTATACATTTGAAATTCTTCGGGAGCCTGCTTGCAGACATCAATCAGTTTTTCTTCCTCGCGCCGACGGTCTAACACCGGCAAACCGTTTTGACGCTTGAACTCGGCAATTTTCGCCGCTGTCTCCATGCGCTCGGCAAAAAGGCGAATCAGTTCGGTATCAATTTCATCCATTTGTTGACGGTAATCGGAAAGATTCATTGGTTATCAGCACTCCTTTTTTCTTGCTAAAAATGCATCGTATACCGCCAACGCCGCCACCGATTCAATTACCGGCACGGCACGCGGTACAATACAGGGATCATGACGACCCTGAATATGTAACAATTCCATGGATCCTTTTTTCAAATTCAAGGTTTCCTGCGCCTGCGCGATGGAGGGCGTCGGCTTGACCGCCACACGGAATTCCAGCGGCATCCCGTCGGTGATCCCGCCGAGGATCCCGCCGCAACGGTTGGTCATCGTTACGACCTTGCCGTTTTCAAGCCCAAAGCGGTCATTGTTTTGACTGCCGCGCAAACCGGCGGCGGCAAAACCGTTGCCAAACTCGATTCCTTTGACGGCAGGCACACCGAAAACCGCTTTGGCAATTCGGTTTTCCATGCCGTCAAACATCGGGTCGCCAAGTCCGGCGGGTAACCCCGTAATCCGGCATTCAATAATTCCGCCGACTGAGTCGCCGTCTTTTTTTGCCGCCTCTATGGCGGCAATCATCCTTTGTCCGACGGCATCGTCTGCCACCGGAAAGGTTTTTTCGGCGGCAGATTCTTTCCATTCGCTCTCATCCCTCACGCCGCCGATGGCGACGATTCTGGAAAACACAGAAATACCTTCCTGTGCCAACAACTGCAAACAAATACCGCCCGCCACACAAACCGGCGCCGTTAACCGACCGGAAAAATGACCGCCGCCGGCGGCATCCTGCGCACCGTGATACTTGATTTGCGCCGTGTAATCGGCGTGTCCCGGCCGCGGGCAATCCACAAGATTGCGATAATCTTGAGAACGCGTGTCGGTATTCTGTAAAACAGCCGTCAGAGGCACTCCGCACAGACGGTTTCCCACCAAGCCCGACAAAAATTCGGGAACATCCGGCTCTCTGCGAGCGGTTGACCAGGCATTATTTCCCGCCGCGCGGCGGTTTAAAAAGCGTTGAAGCGCTTCCAAATCAATCTCTTTTCCTGCCGGCAAGCCCTCCAAGGTCATACCGATCGCCGCGGAATGGGATTGTCCAAACACCGTTAATTTGAGATTTTCTCCGTAGTGACTGCTCATCTGTCGATTTCCTCCAATCGGTCAAAATCGTCCCAAAATCGGGGATAGGATTTTTGTACGCACTCGGCAATTTGCACCGTGACCGGCTCTCTGCATACTGCCGAAGCCACCGCCGCCGACATGGCGATCCGATGGTCGGCAAAACTGTCGACCGTGCCGCCCTGTAAAGATTCCGCGCCAAAAATCCGCAAGCCGTCGGGCAGTTCTTCCACCCGTCCGCCGAGGCGCGTCAACAACTGCGCGGTCGCCGTCAAACGGTCGGATTCTTTCAGCCGTAACCGCCCCGCGTGCACAAAACGCGTCTCCCCCCGGCTGACCGCCGCCAGCACCGAAAGCACGGGAATCAAATCGGGAATTTCCGCGGCGTCAACGGTTTGACCGCACAGCCTGCCGCGCCGTACCGTCACAGCGTCTTCTCGGACGGTTACCTCGGCACCGAAGCGGGATAAGACGGACAAAATACGGCGATCCCCCTGCCTACTGTCCGGCGACAGTCCCGTTACCGTGACCCCCCGTTCGGAAAAAGCGCCTAATACCAGGAAAAAAGCCGCGTTGGAATAATCTCCCTCGACGGTCTCCTCCCGCCCGAGCGCAAAGCGCTGTGCACCCTTGATCTGATAGTTGTTTTGTTCCTTTGTAAAAACAACATGCCCTTTTTTCAGAGTTTGCTCGGTTAACATAATGTAATCTTTTGATTCCACCGTTTCGGTCACAGAAAGCATGCTGTCCCCTGCCAAAAGCGGCAGGGCAAACAACAGTCCGGAAATATACTGCGATGAGATATTCCCCGCAACCGTATATTGTCCCGGCATTAGTTTGCCCTCGCAAAAAAGAAGATTTTTTTCTTTCCGCAAGGTCATTCCATGCCGGGTTAATTCTTCGTCAAGCGGCGCCAGCGGCCGTTCGGGCAACCGCCCTTCCATTTCAAAAACAGCCGTTACGCCAAGCGCCCCGACCAACGGTAATAAAAACCGCAAGGTAGAACCGCTTTCCCCGCACGGAAGTTTACATAATTCTTTTTTTCTCTGCACAATCGGATCAACGGCAATTGCGCCGTCCTCCATCTTGATTTCGGCACCCAGGGCGCGCAAACAGTCCACCGTAGCCAAAATATCTTTGGAAAGATCCCGGCAAAAAAGGACTGTTTTTTGCTTGCCGAACGCCGTGGCGATCAACAAGCGGTGCGCCATGGATTTGGAGGCAACCGCCGCAACCGTTCCACTGCGTTCCCCCGCGCGGACTGTCCTGTTCATGCAATGCCTCCGTCATGAAGCCATGCCGTCAGCTCGGCAATCGGCACCGATTCCACCCGACAGCGCCCGATCGTTTCGGGCAAGACCATGCTGACGGTATCCCCGCGCCGTTTTTTATCACTGCGAATGACCTTTGCCAATACTTCAGCAGAAAATGCCGTTTCAACAGGCAAACCGTACTGTTGCAGTAACGCTGTCAACTGCGGCAAAACCTCCGGCTGACATATTCCTCTTCGGATGGCGGCGCGGGTCAAAACAACCATCCCGACAGCGATCGCCTGTCCGTGCAGGATCTGATAACCGCTTACCGTTTCGATGGCATGACCGACCGTATGCCCTAAATTTAACAAAACACGACAGCCGTGTTCAAATTCATCCTGTTCAACCACATCGCGTTTCATTTCAACGCAGGTGGCAATGACCTCTTCCATCCAGGTTGCCATCGGTTGCTGCCCCATTCTTTCAAAAAAGGGACGGTTTGCCATCAAGCCGTATTTAATGACCTCAGCACAACCGCAAGCCATCTGCTCGGGTGGCAGCGTTTGCAAGGTCATGACATCACAAACCACGCGCTTCGGTTGATAAAAACAGCCGACCTGATTCTTCCCGATGTCTAAATCGACCGCGGTTTTTCCGCCGACCGAAGAATCGACCATTGCCAACAAACTGGTCGGCACATTAACAAAATCGATCCCGCGCAGATAGGTTGCCGCCGCGAAGCCGGTCAAATCCCCGACAACGCCGCCGCCCAAGGCGACCAGCGCGTCCTGCCGCGTCAGTTCCCAAGCACAAAGCTGATGCAGTAACTGCCCGTAGGTCGTCAGGTTTTTTTGTTCCTCTCCCGCCGGGAAAACGAAGGTTTCAACGCGAAATCCCGCCGTGCGCAGAGCCGTGCAGACCCGCTCGCCGTACAGCGGAAAAACATTGCTGTCCGAAACCACTGCAACCGTTCTTCCCCGAACCACTTCGGCGGTATAACGCCCGATATCATTCAAAACACCTTCGCCGACCAACACTTCATAAATGCCGGAAGCTTTCACCGTTACGCTTTTCACAGACCGTCCACCTCGGCTTTCCGCTGACTGCCCTCTGCCAACAATCGGATCAATTCCTCCTGATTGTCGGTTTGAAGCGCCTCTTTATATTCGGATAGAAAGTCTAACAGTTGATTGATTTCCTGCACTAAATACTCTTTATTTTCAAGGAAAAGCTCCGCCCACATTTCGGGATTTAACCGGGCGACCCGCGTCATATCTTTATAACTCCCCGCCGAAAATCCCTGATGTTTTAAGGCTGTCGGACTTTTGATATATGCGTTGGAAACCACATGCGCCAATTGAGAAGTAAAGGCGATCATTTGGTCATGTTGCTCCGCAGTCGTGACCGAAAATTGACCGAAGCCGACCGGCTGCAACAACCGTTTTACCCGATCCAACAGGTCAATATGATCAAAATCGGGCGGTACGATAACCATCGGCGCACCGCGATACAGGTCTTCGGTGGCATATTTGTATCCAGAATGATGGGTACCTGCCATCGGATGACCGCCGACAAAAACAAACCCATATTGTTCGGCAATGGCAAAGCAGGTGTTGCAGACCGTTCTTTTGGTGCCGCAACAATCCATCACCAACTGATTTTTGCCCAAAAGCGGCGCCTTTTTTTTCACCCATTCCACCGCCGCCCGCGGATACACGCAAAGCAGAATCAAATCGCATTCCCCGATGCGTTCATCGGTCAATTCGCCCGCGACCTCACCGCTCAACTGCGAAAAAGAAAGTACCGACGCATTGGTGTCATACGCCAATACACAGTGTCCCGCCGCGTCATAAGCCTTGGCAAATGAGCCGCCGATCAATCCTAAACCGACAATACCGACCGTCATCACAAAATCTCCCGAATCCGGCGCACCTCTTGTGCTACCGTGACATATTCTTCCGGCGTTAAGGATTGCGCGCCGTCACAAAGGGCATGTATCGGGTCATTGTGCACCTCAATGATCAATCCGTCAGCACCGCAAGCCGTCGCCGCTTTCGCCATCGGACGCACTAAGCGGGAAATGCCGGTTGCATGGCTCGGATCAACAATCACCGGCAGATGACTTAATTCGTGCAGCATCGGCACCGCCGCCAAATCCAATGTATTCCGCGTGTAATCGGTGTAGGTGCGGATCCCGCGTTCGCACAGAATGATCTGTTCATTCCCGTTCGCCATAATGTACTCGGCGCTCATCAATAATTCTTTTAAGGTATTTGCCAATCCGCGTTTTAACAGAATCGGCTTGTTCAACTTGCCGAGTTCGCGCAGTAAATCATAGTTTTGCATATTGCGCGCACCGACCTGCAGAACATCTATATCCTCAAACAAATCCAAATCGCTCGCACTCATAATTTCCGTAACAATCGGCAGTCCGGTTTCCGCCCGGGCAATTCTTAACAATTCCAGTCCCTCGGCGCGAAGTCCCGGAAAATCATACGGCGAAGTACGCGGCTTAAACGCACCACCGCGCAGTAAATCGGCACCCGCCGCCTTGACCGCTTTGGCAACCGCGACAACCTGCTCTTCCGACTCGACCGAGCAAGGACCGGCAATCATACAAAAATTGCCGCCGCCGATCTTCACAGAACCGACTTCAACCACCATATCTTCCGGATGAAATTTTCGGTTACAGCACTTAAACGGCTCCGAGATCCGCTTGACCGAATCGACAATATCCAAACTTTCAACCAAATCCATATCGACCTTACCGGTATCGCCGACCAGTCCCAAGACGGTTTGATAACACCCTTCGGAAATATGGATGTTCAATCCTAAATTCTTCAACCATGTGATCAACTGATCACGGCTTTCCTGCTGTACTCCAGGTTTTAAAACAACAATCATCTTTTTCCCTCCGTAAATAATAAAGGCCGTACGGACTTGTGGTCCATACGGTCTTGTCATTCATTCCTGTAAAAGACGGAATCAAGCAAACATCCGGTTCTGGGCATCACAAATCGCTTCTACTTTTATATGACAAAAAGTAAAAGTAATAAAACTGATTTGCAAAAAACCCACGGTTTTGATTTGCTATCATACTCTACGCCGTCTTTCCAATAATTTTTCACAGTATAACATACACTAAAAAACTTGTCAAGATAAATTTCCTATAAAAATATATTACCACCCAAAAAAACCGCCGCGAGCAACACGGCGGTTTTCATATTTTACTTGTTTTCGGCAATGATTTTTTGCGCAATTTGCGCGGGAACTTCTTCATAACGCTCAAAATCGAGGGTAAAGGTCGCCATACCCTGTGTGATCGAGCGCATTGCCGTGGCAAAATCCGCCATTTCGGCAATCGGCACTTCGCCGATGACCTCCTGCATTTTGTTCGCCGCAGGATTCATGCCGATAATTCTGCCGCGGCGCTTATTGATATCCCCGATCACATCACCGAGCATTTCGTCCGGCACCATTGCTTTCAAGGTACCGATGGGTTCCAGCAATACCGGTTCCGCCTGTGGGATACCCTCTTTAAATGCCAATGCAGCCGCCATTTTAAAGGACATTTCGGACGAATCGACCGGATGATACGAGCCGTCCACCAGGGTCGCTTTGATGCCGACCATCGGATAGCCTGCCAACACGCCCTTCGCCGTCGATTCGCGCAATCCCTTTTCGACTGCCGGGAAGAAGTTTTTGGGCACCGCACCGCCGAAAACGCGCTCTTCAAAGACCAGATCAGTGCTGTCACACGGTTCAAATTCAATCCAAACATCGCCAAACTGGCCGTGACCGCCCGACTGCTTTTTATGCCGCCCCTGCACTTTAACAGATTTACGAATGGTCTCACGATAAGCCACACGCGGTTGTTGCAAAACGACATCGGCGCCAAACTTGGCTTTCAAGCGGGAAACTACCACACTGATATGTTGTTCGCCGAGCGCCGAGAGGATCAATTCATGCGTCTCGTTATCGGTGTGTACCGAAATCGTCGGATCTTCTTCGGTCAAACGGTTCAGTCCTGCGGCAATTTTTTCTTCATCCCCCTTATTTTGCGGATAGATTGCCATCGACAGGCAAGGTGCCGGGAAATCCATCGGTGCAATCTGAATCGTTCCGCTTTCGGAGAGGGTATCCCCGGTCAGCACATTACCGAGCTTGGAAACCGAACCGATATCACCGGCGGCGATGGAGTCAGCGTCCTCCTGCTTGCCGCCCTTTAACCACATGACCTTTCCAATGCGTTCTTCCTCACCGGTACGGTTGTTTTTCAATCGCAAATCGCCCGAGATCTTACCCGACAATACCTTAAAATAGGAAAGCTTTCCGACAAACGGGTCAGCGATGGTTTTGAACACAAACAGCGCTTTTTCACCGTTTTCGTCATACGGAACCGCGGTTTCATCCTTTAATTTTACCGTAGCATCGGCGCTCGACGGCATCAATTCCAGCAACGAATCAACCAGCATCGGCACCGCGTCGCCCAACTGCTGTACACCGGCGTAGACAGGGCAAATATCTCCCGAACGAATGCCGGTGCGCAATCCGCCGATAATTTCTTCCCGGGTAAATTCTTCTCCGCCGAAATACTTCTCCATCAACGCCTCATCGGTCGACGCAATGGCTTCCAACATCAAATTGCGCAGGCGTTCTGCGTCAGCCGAAGCCGGCAGAGGCATCTCTTGCTTTGCCATACCTTCAAACGCATAAGCCCTGTTTTCGACCAAGTCAATATATCCTTTGACCGCATCGCCCTCTACATAAGGAATCACGATCGGGCAGATCAAGGCGCCGTATTGACCGCTTAACAAGGACAAAATCTGATAAAAGTGTGCGTGAGTAGAATCTAATTTTCCGACAAAGAATGCGATCGCTTTCCCGGCGGAGCGTGCTTTTTCAAAACACTGTTTTGCACCGACCGTTAACCCGGATTTCCCCGAAACGACAATGACCGCCGCATCGGTTGCCGCCAAGCCCTCGCTCACGCCGCCGGCAAAGTCAAACTGCCCCGGCACATCAATCAAATTCAGCTTCTGTCCCGCAATTTCCAGCGCGTAGACCGAAGTAGAAACCGAAACCTTCCTTTTTTTCTCTTCCACATCAAAATCCATCGTTGCAGAGCCATCGGCTGTCTTTCCGATGCGATCCACAGCTTTTCCGTAATATAGAATCGCGTCGGCAAGCGTGGTTTTTCCTGAACCGCCATGCCCCAACAACGCAATATTTTTCACTTGTTCTTTTGCATACTGTTTCAATCCGAAACACTCCTTTGTACTTTGAAACAGCGCCTCTTGCAACTGCTTCCTGATGATAAATTCAGTATAGCATACACTTTCAGCAATTGCAACTAAAATTTTAATATTAATTTTAATTTTTTATGCATAAAGTATAAAAACCGTTTTTGCGACGAGAAATTTCTCAAACCGTCAAATTTTGTTTGCCAAAACGCTTTTTTAAAAGATTTAAAAAGTTACAGAATTGATATATTTTGTAACCGAATTGTATTCGCAATTCGAAAGAAAGATGTGTATAATAAATATGGATTTTAAAACGCTCAAATGTGCAGAGGAAGGAGTGTCGGCAAAATGAAGCGTTCGCTTGTTATTTTTTCCCTGATTTGCTGTCTTCTTTTGCTCTGCTCTTTTCCGTTTACCCCTGCCGTTTCCTCGGTCGTTGCCGAAACGACCGGTGCAAATGAAAATCAGGTCTTGACCGCGCGTTTTTTAAACATGTTAAATCATAATCTGGCATACGGGAAAGATTTTTACGATACCGAAGTCCTGACAAAAGATGCTGTTGTTTCGTTGGCGACAGGCCGTTCTGTTGCGGACGGAGATTATGTTGCCGTCGATGCGGTTCGTGATTTTCTCTTTTCGATGTACGGCGTTCAGAAGACCGATTTTTCGGACTTCCAGACCGGTTGGCCGCAAAAAGAAGGTTATGTCTATATTGTCCCTTGCGGATACACGACCTATCGGCATGATTTGATTACCGCCGAAAAGAACGAAGACGGCAGTTTTTCGGTCACCACCGCCGTGACGGTTACCCCGCATGACGGTAAACTCGAACACTATGAATGCCATGCGCTCTTTCTTGAAAACAGCGCTTCGCAATTCGGTTATCAACTGCTTTCTGCCGACCTTTTGGCGCAGACAACGGTCTGACGGATATTGGGATATTTTTCCGGTCTTGTGCGCAAGACCGGATTTTTTTGCAATAATTTTTTAAAATGATAAATGAGCTATTAAGAGAGAAACGAAGAAAAAACGAGAAAAAAAGAGATTTGATCTGTTAAATTTGTTTTTTCAAAAAAAGTTGTTGACAACCGTTTTTGTTTATGGTATGATGTTCGGGCTGAAAGAATGAACGGAGGTTTTGAATTATGTCAACATTTATGGCAAAACCTGCTGAAGTTCAGCGCAAGTGGTATATCATTGA
>JAFWUH010000062.1 GCA_017524165.1 Clostridia bacterium
CGGAAATTAATTCTAAAAAAACGCTAAACCTTGTTTTCCTTTGGTCTTTCGCACTGAACCCTGAAGAACAAGCATCCAACTGCGCCACACCCGGAAATTAATTCTAAAAAAATGCTAAACCTTGTTTTCCTTTGGTCTTTCGCACTGAACCCTGAAGAACAAGCATCCAGCTGCGCCACACCCGGAAAACAACAACAGATTACTGAAATAGTGTGAAGAAATCAGCCCGATATGAGCGGTTCATATCGGGCTGAGATTTGCTTAATCTGCGAAGCCGGAATCAACCAAAGAAGCCAAACCTTCCAAAGCTTCTTTTTCGTCAGAACCATCTACAATGATACGAATCGTTGTGCCGCCGACGATGCCGAGTGAAAGAACGCCCAACAGGCTTTTTGCATTAACCTTGCGCTCATCCTTTTCGACCCAAATGGACGATTTATATTCGTTTGCTTTCTGGATAAAGAAAGTTGCGGGGCGTGCGTGCAGTCCGACTTGATTTTGGATAGTAACATCTTTAACACACATATTATGAGTCTCCTCATCAAAATAAAATTGCAAAACGGTTTCTTCCCGAATCCTTGCTAATTATACCACATTAAATGAAAAGGTCAATATTTTGTGCACAAGTTCTAAAAATATTCCAATCAAGAGGTCGGAAGATCCAATTTATTTGGTCATTTTGTCACATTCTTTTTCCTTTTTCGACCAAAAGAAACAAAATTAACATTCATTTAACAAGAATTATTCTTTGTTTTCATTTTTCAACAGATCCGGACGGCGTTGTTTGGTTATCTCAACCGCCTGTTGATGACGCCACTTAGCAATCTCGGCATGATTTCCGGAGAGCAAAACGGGTGGCACTTCCCTTTCATGCCAAACCGCAGGTTTTGTGTATTGCGGATATTCGAGCAAACCGGAAAAGTGACTTTCTTCTTCAAAGCAGATGTCATCCGAAAGCACCCCCGGCAGCATACGGCAAACGGCATCGACGACGACTAACGCCGGTAGTTCACCGCCGGTCAAAACAAAATCCCCAATCGACAGCTCCTCATCGACAATTTCCTCTATAACGCGTTCGTCAATTCCCTCGTAATGTCCGCAGAGCAATACGACGCGTTCCATTTTAGACAGTTCCATCGCGCGTTGTTGCGTAAAGGTCTTCCCTTTTGGCGAAAGATAAATCAAGTGCGGTTTTGCTTCTTTTTCGATATTATAAAGGCTTTGAAAACACCGAAAGATGGGCTCAGCGGTCATAACCATACCCATTCCGCCCCCGTACGGCGTATCATCCACTTTATGATGTTTATTGTCTGAATAATCACGGATGTTCGTACAGACCAATTCCATCTTTCCGGCGCGGCGCGCACGACCGATAATGCTTTCATTCAAGACCGTTTCGCACATTTCCGGGAAGAGCGTCATCAAATCAATTCGCATCGTCAAAAATTCCTTTCATCGGATTCAAAATGATTTTTTGCGTTTCAACATCCACCGAGACAATTACCTCGTCGATCGCCGGAACCAAATACTCTTGACCGTCTCGACTGATATGCCAAACATCATTTGCTCCCGTTTGGGAGACATCGGTCAAATTGCCCAACAATGAGCCATCGGGACGATAAACGGTACAACCGATCAAATCATCAATAAAATACCGTCCTTCCGGCAGGGAAACATCCTGTCTGTCTAAATACAAAACCTTTCCGCGCAGGCGTTCAGCTTCTTCAATAGAATCCACGCCGTGGATTTTCATCAAAACGACATTACCGTGCGGCTGAATCTGTTCAATTTCCCATTTTGCGGAACCGGTTTCATCGGTATAAAAAAATCGAAACTGCGTAAGAAAGGAAGGCGAATCCGACCAAGGTTGAACCCGCAGCATTCCGCGTACTCCGTGTGTTCCGACGATTTTTCCAGTTTCTAAATACTTTTTTTTCATGATACATCCTCTTAAACAGACGGTCCCCGCATAGCGAGGACCGTTCAACGAAAGGCTTCAGTCGATTTCGACCGAAATTTTTTGATTGTTACGGTTTGCCGCGGCACGCATCACAGTACGAATTGCTTTTGCGATACGACCCTGTCTGCCGATAACGCGACCCATGTCTTCTTCTGCAACATGCAGATGAAAAACGATCGTGTTTTCTTCGTTGGGCGCATCCTCTACAACCGAAACTGCTTCAGGATGTTCCACCAAACCGGATGCAATTGCAATCAAAAGTTCCTTCATGGTGTGTACCTCACTTTTTGATCAAAACTTAAAGAACACCGTTCTTTTTCAGTAACGCGCGAACGGTATCGGTCGGTTGAGCTCCGTTCGCGATCCACTTTTTAGCCTTTTCCGCATCAATCTTGACATCAGCCGGATCCTTTGTCGGATCATAGTAACCGATCTCTTCGATGAAACGACCGTCACGAGGATAACGGGAATCTGCAACCACAACGCGATAGAAGGGAGCTTTTTTAGCACCCATACGACGCAATCTCATTTTTACTGCCATCAAAAACACCTCCATCAACAAAGTATATATTGTTTTAAAAGAATCAAAGGGACTCCTAAAAACCGAATTTACCCGGCAAGCCGCCAAATCCGCGTGAAAGCTTGCGGCGACCGCCCTTTGTGTTTAACTGCTTGAACATCTTTTTCATTTCCGCATACTGCCGCAACAGCTTATTGACATCTTCTACCGTAACGCCGGCACCGGCGGCAATACGGCGCCGACGGGAAGCATTGATGATATCCGGTGTAGACCGTTCGCGTTTGGTCATGGATCGGATAATTGCTTCTACGCGGAGCATCTGGCGGTCATCAATATCCACATTGCGCAGTTGTTTATCCATACCCGGCAACATGGAGAGTAGGCTTTTGACCGACCCCATTTTTTTGATTTGCTGGAATTGATCCAACAGATCGTTCATATCAAATTTATTTTCCTGCAATCGCTTAGCGGTTTTTTCAGCCTCTTTTTCGTCGATTTCATTTTCAACCTTTTCGATCAACGAAAGGACATCCCCCATACCAAGGATTCTCGACGCCATTCGATCAGGATAAAACTCATCCAAATCATCCATTTTTTCGCCGACGCCGGTATATAGGATCGGTTTTCCGGTGACCGCACGAACCGAAAGCGCCGCACCGCCGCGAGTGTCACCGTCTAACTTGGTCAAGATCACGCCGGAGATTGCAAGGATATCATCGAAAGATTTGGCAATATTCACGGCATCCTGACCGACCATTGAGTCAATTACCAACAGAATGTTATGAACCTCTACCGCTTCCGTAATGCGTTTTAATTCGTCCATCAACGCTTCGTCGATATGCAATCGTCCGGCAGTATCCAAGATCACAAAATCATAACCGTAATCCCGCGCGTGGCGAATTGCCGCTTCGGCAATCCGTTCAGGTTTTTCGGTACCCATTTCAAACACGGGAGTATCCACTGATTTCCCGACCACTTTTAATTGTTCGATTGCCGCCGGACGGTAGATATCACATGCCACCAGCAAGGGACGGTGTCCTTTGCTTTTCAAGTGTTTTGCCAATTTTGCAGAATGCGTTGTTTTACCGGAACCTTGCAAACCGCACATCATAATAACGGTCGGTAATTTTGAGGAAATCTTCAGTCTTGCCTGTTCGCTGCCCATCAAAGCCGTTAATTCTTCTTTAACGATTTTGACCACCATTTGAGGCGCCGTTAAGCTTTCCATAACATTAGCGCCAATGCATTTTTCTGTGACCGAATTGGTAAAATCTTTTGCGACCTTATAGTTTACATCCGCTTCCAATAAAGCAAGGCGAACTTCACGCATTGCGTCCTTTACATCGCTTTCGGAAAGCTTCCCTTTGGATCTCAGGCGTTTGAACACGCCACTGAGTTTATCGGAAAGATTATCAAACGCCATCACAAATCCTCCTGAAAAAATAATTAAAGTTCCTCTACCAAAGCAATCAATTGTTTCATTGCCGCGGCATCATCCTGTTTGACCGCCGGCAACAACTGCTTCATTCGCGTGAACTTTTCGGCATAATGATACTGCTCTTCCAAGCGGCGAAGCTGAGCCTCTCCCCTTTTGATCGAATCGCAGACACCCTGACGGGTTATCCCCTCATTCTCGGCAATTTCGGAAAGTGAAAGATCTTCATTATAATAATGATTCAATAAAGCCTGTTGCTTTTCGGCTAAAAACTCGCCGTAAACATCCAATAATGTTGAAACGAACCAATCCTTCTGCATCTCAACACCTCATTCATCGAGAGACATTGTAACACACTCTCTTGCCTCTGTCAAGTATTTTTCTTGACAGATCGTTTTTCACAAATAATAGCTTCTTTTCCCATTTCTCCCTTGATGCAAAACGAGAGTTTATAACCGGGAATTTCGCCAATCTCTCCGAAAGAATACGGCAACTTTGTGCCGTTCTGTTCTGCCGTGATATTTTCGCTGTCTAAACGCATCCAAAAAGAATTCAACGGCAATTTCAACCCCAAACCCGTGGCTTTCAGATAGCTTTCTTTGAGGGTCCAGTACCGAAAAAAACACACGCGTTGTTCTTCCCCGTTCAATGATAACAGCCATTGATATTCTTGCTCTTTAAAAAACCGTTTGGCTAAATCCATACTTACATCTCTGATTTTTTCGATATCGCAACCGATCTCTCGATCGGCAAAAGCCACGGCAACCATCGTTCCGGAATGAGAAATACTGAAATGTAACTGTGGATCATTTTCAAAAAACGGTTTTCCGTTTTCTCCCCTTTGATAGCGCATTTCTTTTTCGCATAGTCCCCATTCTCTCAATCCTTGATCAAGCAGAATCCCGGCACCGAGCGATAAATTTTGATCCTGCCGCAAACGAAGAGAATGAACTTTCCCCACACGATCCTCCGAAACCGTCTTTAGCATTTGCCGAAACAAAGCGTCGTCTTCAAGTGGAGTAACATCAAGATAGAAAATTCTCATTTTTGTTTCCTCCCGTTTCGTCCATCATATCATAATTCTTGCAGTTCGGCAATGTTTTTGTCAAAGATAAAAACGGGAAAACAGTATTTGACAAAACAATCCAAAATCCTGTTTATGCGAAGGACAGCGCAGAACAGATGAAGATTACTGTCCTACTTCCGCCAATCGTCCTTTGTCCTGTTAGGAGCCAAAAAGCGAGTCGCTCAAAAACATGCTATTTAAAAATCGTTTTTGATTTGTTCAAGTACTGCATGATAGCTTTGAAAAACTATGCTAACAATAACATTTTTCTAATGTATACAAGATCTAATGCATCAAGTGTTCCGCTAAAATCAGGATCGACAACATCGTCGGATTCTTCTGAAATAGGAGCATTACACATTAATTTTTTTAATCTGACAAAATCTCTTATATCTACCGATCCGTCACCGTTGATATCGCATCCTTGTGTGCCGAAATCGAAAATGGTTGCAGTCATAGAATCACCGGAAACCAAAGTATCATTGTATGTTGCATAAAGCGTTGCTGTTATTTCACTATTTAATTGATCTTGCTGAATATTATCTAAAGTGAAAATATAATACTTATCATTAGCGGTATATTCCGAAACAGTAATTTCGTCACCGTCTACATAATACACCTTGGCAACTTTACCCGCGGGAACTCGCTTTTCAAACGGAACGGTTACCGTTGCTGTGCCGTTTTCGAGAGTAGCGCCCACAAGAGAAACTTCCAGCGCAAGTTCAGCATTTTCCGGTACATTCTCCGGCAAGTTTTCTGTAAACACCTTTACAGGAAGACTTACATCGGAATCGCCGATCGCATTGACTGCGTTGTTATCAAATACAATCAAAGAATTGTTTGCTTTAACTTCGACTGTGCCTTCTTCCGCTTTAGCTTCCCGATTTTGCTAAAAAAGCAAATGACTTTTCGGGGACCCCAGACTGACGGGCGAACGATAAATCAGTATCACGGACAAAGCAGAAAACAGTTTTGCTTTGCAGGCGATGACAGACGAAGGATATAATGATACTTCTATAATATGTAATGATTCATTACCGCTTTGTAGGCCATATTGAACTGCCGGACATAAGTCCACAAGACAACTATGTAGCGATACCCGCAAAGGTGCAGCGATGAGGTATATTCCAAGAGCATTGCCGGCATAACAAAAAAGCAGGTTCATCCGAACCTGCGACTACATAAAGACTTGCCCATATAAAGGCAAAAAATCGGGTAGTGACAACTCAACTCCGTTATCACTACCCGATATGGTGCGAGTGACGGGACTTGAACCCGTACGTCGATGACACACGCCCCTCAAACGTGCCTGTCTGCCTATTCCAGCACACTCGCAATTTGGGCGCCCGATTATTATATCATTCTAAAATGAAGTTGTCAACAAAAAAATTGTTTTTTTATTGGTTTTTTTAATTGCGGAATGTATGCACTCTTGCCAACGGGCAAAAAATGGTATATAATAGTTACATTATGGAATCGGGAGTGCATTATGCAGATTGATGTTGGAACCGTTGTAAAAATGAAAAAGAAACATCCGTGCGGGTGCGATACATTCAGGATTTCGAGGATAGGTATGGACTTTAAGCTCATTTGCACAGGTTGCGGCAGAGAGGTAATGATACCGAGAAAATCGGCAGAAAAGTCTATAAAGAAGATAATAGATAATAACGGAGAGAAAAATGTTTGAACAGTTAGCGGCGGTAGAAAACCGCTTTGAACAAATATCGGTAGAGCTGACGCGTCCTGAAATAATTTCGGACAATGAACAGTTTACAAAGCTCATAAAAGAGCACGGTGAATTAAGCCCGATAGTAGAAAAATACCGTGAATATACCGCGGCGCAAAGGTCGCTTGAAGAAGCAGAGGAAATTCTTTCCTCACAAAGCGGCGACAAGGATTTAAAAGAGCTTGCCGAGGAAGAGCTGAAAGATGCAAAGCAGACTATTGCCG
>JAFWUH010000063.1 GCA_017524165.1 Clostridia bacterium
AAAAGCAGGCGGCGTGAGCCGACCGCCGTTTGCAGTTGCTTTTCACTACGCCTAAGGCTCCGTTTCAAAGCAACTGCAAACATTATACCATTTCTTCTTTTTTTAACGAAAATGGTTCACATCTCTTTACAACGCAGAAAATACAGCAACAAGAGCACAATCTGCGCGACGAGGATCAGCGGCAAGCCGACCATAAAACGAAGATGCCCGGTCTTATGGCGAACAAAAAGCATGGAAAGGTACATCGCCGGACTTCCGCCGAGCAATGCTATAAAAAACAGTGTCTTTTCCGGCACCCGCCAACGGTGCCGCCGCGCTTGATGTTTATCATAGACGCAGAGTATCATTGCGATCAAGTTAACCGCGGCAAAATACACCCAAAACAAAGCCTTCATTTTTCTTCTCCAACATAATGTTTTTCAAGTCCATTATACCGAATTCAGACCACCTTTTCAATCTGCTTTTTCAATTTGACAATAATCCGCTTTTCCAATCTCGAAATATAGGATTGCGAAATGCCGAGGGTTTCGGCAACCTCATTCTGCGTATACTCTCGATATCCGCCGAATCCGAACCGCATTTGCATGATTTGTTTTTCGCGCGGTGGCAGATCGTTCACAAAACGCTTTAAAAGATACCGTTCATCCTCCTGCTCGATTTTTCGTCCGACCTCGTCCCCGTCACTACCGAGAATATCCGAAAGCAACAGTTCATTTCCGTCCCAATCGACATTCAACGGTTCATCCAAAGAAATCTCATTTCGTAAAGAGGAACACTTTCTCAAATACATTAAAATTTCGTTTTCAATACACCGCGAAGCATAGGTCGCCAATTTGATATTTCGTTCCGGACAAAAGGTGTTAATGGCTTTGATCAGACCGATGGTACCAATCGAAATCAAATCTTCCACACTGCCGGCGGTACTGTCGAATTTTCGTGCAATATATACCACCAAGCGCAAATTGTGGACGATCAGTTTTTCTTTTGCCTCTTGCGTGCCGAGCGTCAACAGCCTTTGTTCCTCCTCCGAGGAAAGCGGCGGGGGAAGCGTCTCCGGCCCGTTAATATAGAAGGTCGGACGAACGATCCCTAATTTTTGAAATAACCAAAGAAAAAACCGTTTTATGAACATACCGTCACCTCATCCATCGACTGCGGATTGACAATCGCATCGTATTCTCCCTGAATTCTTGCTTTGGAAATTGCCAAAATAGGTTGTTCCAAAACAGTCACCGTATTGCCGCAGAGAATTTCCGCACGGTCACAACGGTATCCTTCCAACAGATCGTTTCCGGAAATAGAACTGCACGGCAATAAGCGATATCTTCTTTCCAGTTCCTTGGAACCAAGCTTTTCGCCGAAAAGCTTTTCGACAATGCCGCGATCGACGATGATCACACTGCATGCGCCAAACATGTCGGTCACCGAATTGCCGGAATCGACAATTGCCGCTGTTTCAACCGTCTGATGCTCTGCCGAAACGCGTACCGTGCAGGTTGGACTGCACGGCGTTTTTTTGCAGAGAAGATTTCGGAAAAAGACGGTAATGAAATAGGCAATTACAGAAAAGCCGATCAAGAAAAGCGGCGAAATATTAAAATAAACCACCGAATTATTTATCAGCATGCCTTTTGGATGAAACAACAGCCAAATGCCGATCATTCCGCCGGCATAAGCAAAGGTCACCGCCAGCAAGACCGCGCCGATACGAAAGAATCGTTTCCATCCGAAAAAGCCGAAACAACAAAGTTCCATCAAAACAGCAACGGCGGTTCGTACGGATAATTCCGTTGCCCAATTCGACTGCGGTAAAAATATGTAGAAAGAGGAAACCGCGCCAATGCCCGCACCGAAAAGCTGTCGCCAAAACAAGGTTGACAGCCGCAGTAATCTTGCTGTCAGCGACAACAAAAAATAGTCTACCGTCAAATTCAAAAGCAATAAAATATCACCGTATACAATCATCCGGCTGTCCCGCCCTTCTAAGTAATCATTATATTACGATGCTATTGAAAAATCTGTCAAAAAAGGACGGCAAATAAAAAAAAGAACCCCGAAGGATTCTTTTTTTCTTATTCAAAAAAACAATAAATTTCGGAAAAAGCCCCACAAATATGTTGCGGCACCGGATGCAAGAATCACGCCAACGGCAATCAACGCCAAAACATATACACACCAGTAAGACCGTGCGAAATTGCGTTGATTGATATTATTAGAAAAGCTGTGGATCACCAAAAAGATAAAACCGATTATCGGAATAGCATACAAAATCTGCAAGCCGAAGTACGCCCAAGGGCTTAAAGGTCTGTTATCCATTTTTGTTTCTCCTTTTAGGATTCCTTGAAGAAATTCTTTACTTTTTCTGCAAAGCTCTTTTTCTTTTTGTAGTTTTTCTCATCCAGACTTTTTTCAAATTCCGTCAATTTTTCGCGTTGCGCTTTAGAAAGGTCGCGCGGAATTTCGACGACGATTTTAACATATTGATCGCCTTTGCCGGCATAGTTCAACCGCTGAATACCTTTGCCGCGAAGCTTGAATTCATCACCGGGCTGTGTGCCCTCATGTACCGTAAACTTCACCTTGCCGTCTAATGTCGGCACCGTGATTTCCGCCCCTAAAGCCGCCTGCGTTAATGAAATCGGAATTTCACAGAACACATCGAAACCGTCGCGTTCAAAGATCGGATGCGGACGAACATTAACATTCAAGCGCAAATCTCCCGACGGACCGCCATTGACGCCGGCATCTCCGCCGCCGCGCAGACTGATAACCTGCCCGTCATCAATACCTGCCGGGATATCCACCGTTTTTTCAACGGTATGACGAATCCTGCCTTTACCGGCACAGACATCACAGGGATGATCAATAATTTTTACCGCGGCCGTGACATTGACCGCAAACCTGCTGTGTCTGCATCACACCGAACGGCGTCCGTTGCGTTGCTGTCACCTGCCCGGTGCCGTGACAGGTCGAGCAGGTTTTCGCGCCGGTCCCCGGCTTACATCCACTGCCGTGACAAGTATCGCAGGAATCAATTTTGGTTACTTTAACGGTCTTTTTGCATCCCTTTGCCGCTTCTTCAAAAGAAAGATTCACACTGGCAGAGGCGTCATTTCCACGGCGGGGTGCATTCGGATTGGCACGACGACCGCCGCCAAATCCGCCGCCGAAAAACGAACCGAAAATGTCACCCAAATCACCAAAATCACCGAATCCGCCGCCAAATCCGCCACCGGCACCGCCCGCGCCGAAATTCGGATCTACCCCGGCATGACCGAACTGATCATAACGGGCACGCTTTTCCTTATCGGATAAAATTTCGTATGCTTCGTTGACTTCTTTAAAATGCTTTTCGGCTTCGGCATCACCCGGATTCAAATCGGGATGGTATTTCTTTGCCGCTTTGCGGTAGGCTTTTTTCAGCTCGTCATCGCTGACCGATTTGTCTACGCCCAATACATCATAATAGTCTCTTTTTTCTTCAGCCACAAGCAATTTCTCCTACTCAAAACAAAGGATTGGGGCGCACCGCGTGCGCCCTTCTCCATATTTTACCAAATTATTTATTGTCGTCTACATCGGTATAGTCGGCCTCGTAAACATTCGGGTCGGCATTGCCGTTGTCGCCGGTCGGCTGTCCCTGTGCGGCGTTCTGTGCATCAGCAGCCGCTTTATAAACCTTTTCGCTGACCGCATAGATTTCCTTCTGCAGTTCTTCCTGTTTGGCTTTGATCGCTTCGATATCCTCGCCCTTCAACGCTTCCTTCAGCGCTTCTTTCGCCGATTCGATCTTTGCTTTTTCATCCGCAGACAACTTGTCGCCGAATTCGGTGACGGTTTTTTCAGTTTGATAGATCATCTGATCGGCGTTGTTGCGAACATCCACCGCTTCGCGACGCTTTTTGTCTTCAGCGGCATACGATTCAGCCTCTTTAACCGCCTTTTCAATATCTTCTTTGGACATATTCGTGTTTGAGGTGATCGTAATATTGTTTTCTTTGCCGGTGCCGAGATCCTTTGCCGAAACATGAACGATACCGTTCGCGTCAATATCAAAGGTAACTTCAATTTGCGGGATGCCGCGTGGTGCCGGCGCAATGCCGTCCAAATGGAAGACGCCCAAGGTTTTGTTGTCCTTTGCAAACTCGCGTTCGCCCTGCAAAACATGGACTTCTACCGAAGTCTGACCGTCTGCCGCGGTCGAGAAGATTTGACTCTTTTTGGTCGGAATGGTGGTGTTTCGATCAATAACCTTGGTCGACACGCCGCCCATGGTTTCAATACCAAGCGACAGCGGCGTAACATCCAACAGCAGCAATCCCTTGACATCGCCGCCCAAAACACCGGCCTGCAACGAAGCGCCGATGGCAACACATTCATCGGGATTGATGCCCTTAAACGGCTCTCTGCCCATAAAATTCTTCACGGCTTCCTGAACGGCAGGAATACGGGAAGAACCGCCGACCATCAAAACCTTATTGATGTCATTCTTATCCAAACCGGAATCGGAAAGCGCCTGACGAACCGGTCCCATGGTCGCTTCCACCAAATCGGCAGTCAATTCGTTGAATTTGGCGCGGGTCAAGGTTGTTTCAAAGTGTTTCGGACCGGTAGAATCCGCGGTAATAAACGGCAGATTGATATCGGTGGTAGTCATGCCGGAAAGGTCAATTTTAGCCTTTTCCGCCGCTTCTTTTACGCGTTGCATCGCCATTTTATCGCCCGAAAGGTCGATCCCTTGTTCCGCCTTAAAGGTGTTGACAATGAAGTCCATAATCCGTTTATCAAAGTCATCGCCGCCCAAACGGTTGTTACCGGCAGTTGCCAAAACCTCCTGCACGCCGTCGCCCATTTCAATAATGGAAACATCGAAAGTACCGCCGCCCAGGTCATAAACCATAACCTTTTGGTCGTCTTCCTTATCAATGCTGTAGGCCAAAGCGGCAGCTGTCGGCTCGTTGATAATACGCTTGACATCCAAGCCGGCGATTTTACCGGCGTCCTTGGTTGCCTGACGCTGTGCGTCGGTGAAATATGCCGGAACCGTAATGACCGCTTCAGAAACGGTCTGACCCAAATAGGCTTCGGCATCCGCCTTTAATTTCTGCAAAATGATTGCCGAAATTTCCTGCGGGGTGAACTTTTTGTCATCAATCGGCACGGTGTAATTGGTGCCCATTTCGCGTTTGATCGAACTGATGGTACGATCCGGGTTGGTGATTGCCTGACGCTTTGCCACCTGACCGACCATACGCTCGCCTGTTTTAGAGAACGCCACGACGGACGGTGTGGTGCGGGAGCCTTCCGCGTTGGCAATAACAACCGGCTCGCCGCCTTCCATAACGGCAACGCAAGAGTTTGTTGTTCCAAGATCAATTCCAATAATTTTTCCCATAATAAATTCCTCCAAAATATTATAAAAGTTTGTTGATACAAAAATCAGTTTGCCACCTGTACCATGGCGGCACGAATGATCGTATCGCCGAGTTTATAGCCTTTTTGCAAAACCTGCGCAATAACATTTTCCCCGAGATTTTCATCTTCAATATGCATGACCGCCTCATGAAGATTCGGGTCAAACGCATCGCCCACGGCGGCAATCTCTTCGATGCCGAGTTTGTCTTTCAGCCCCAAAAACTGCTTAACGATCATTTCAATTCCTTTGACATAATCCGCACTTTCCGGATCGGTTTTCGCCGCGCGGTCGATGTTATCTAAAATCGGCAAAAGCTCTTTGATCACAGCTGATTTTGCAAATTCCGCCACACCCGACCGTTCGCGTTCGGTTCGCTTTTTGTAGTTATCAAATTCAGCCGCCGTCCGAATGAGTAATTCTTTCTGGTGCTCGACCTCCTGTTTTAATAACTCCGTTTCGCTTTCTTTTTTCGTTTTCTTTTTCTTTTCGGGTTTTGATTCCTTTTCCTGAACGGCAGTTTCCTCTTCTGCCGTTTCTATCTGTTTTTCTTCCTCTGGCACAAAATCAATCCTCCATATTCTTTTGGGCTTCGGTCAAGAGCTTGCTCAGCCGCTGCGCCGTGTATTCAATACTCGGAACAATCTGCTCATACGGCATCCGACAGGAACCGACCACGCCGATCTTCCCGCAGGTTTTCCGATTGGTTTGACAGTCTGAAACGATCATACAGCAATCTTGCAATTGCGGATATCCGCTCTCGCTTCCCAGCAGGATATCCGTTCCCTGTTGCAGAGAGGAAAATAACCGTTTAAAAGGTTCTCCCCGATGTGAAAGCATCATCAACCGCTGTGTGCCTTCTTCGCCGCAGATCCTGTAAAGTGCCGCTGAATTGCTCCAGAAAATCGGGAAGGAAATCATCTCGGCCGCCATTTCGAACAACTGGGTCAATAACGGCATCAGCATTAAAGAATCAAACCCGGCAGACGCGATCACATTTTGAAGATATGCCTTATTCAATTCCTCTGCCGAGCGACGAATCACGCGCTGTTTCACCAACGCCGAAAGCCGTTCGCCATGTTCTGCTGAAAATCCGTCCGGTATACGGCAAAGGCGGCTTTTGGTTCTTCCGTCGGAAAAAACCGCGACCAGCATCACGCTTCGTCCGCCGATAGGCACCCACTGCACCCGTTTTACCGTCACCGTTTCCTCCGACTCATAATAAGAGAAAGCCGGCAACCCGGTCAAATCGGACAGCACCTGACCGGCACGAAGCAACAACCGTTCCGGATCCGCTTCATTTGCGGTCAATCCCGCATCAATAAAATCCCTGGTGCTTTGCGTCAAATCGCCCGGTTTCATCAAGCTGTTGATATAAAGCCGATAACCGCTTCCTGTCGGGATCCGTCCGGCAGAGGTATGCGGCTGACACAAAAGTCCCAACGCACACAACGCGTTCATTTCATTCCGCAGTGTTGCCGAGGAGGGCGCATGTTCCAACATTGCCGCCAATGTTTTTGATCCGATTGGTTCCCCTGTTTGAAGATATGCGCGAACCACAGCGGCAAGTACCGCTTCTTTTCGAGGACTTAACTCCATGCGCCATCCCTCTTTTTGTGGATTTAGCACTCTTTGCTTTCGAGTGCTAACAATGATATTATATCCCCGTTTTCACAAAAGTCAACACTTTTTTAAAAAATTTTTTGACTTTCCCTGACCTTTTACAATTTATTCATAATTTTTCCAAAAAAAAAAGAACGGTTTTCACGCCGTTCTTTGCTTCTTTCCCTTATTTCAAGCCATAGATCCGCTTGGCATTTTCCGAGAAGATCTTGCGATAATCTTCTTCGGAAAGACCGAGCGACAAAAGCATTTTAATTTCCTTCGTCATATCGTGCAGCGGATAATCGGTGCCGAATAAGACCCGATCCGTGCCGTAACGCAAGATAATTTCCCGCGCGCGCTCAGGCGAAATATAGCCGAGACTGGACGAACAGTCCACCACTAAATTCGGCAGCGCGTGCAATTGTTTGCAGGCTTCCTCCCACACCGAAAATCCGCCGAGATGCGCGCCGATCACCGTCAATCCCGTGTAGATGTTTAAAATCGGCAACAAACGGTTGGGATTCGAAAAATCATAGCGACTGTCACCCGTATGCATTAAAATCGGCAGTTGTTCGCTTTCGCAGATTTCATAGATTTTCAAACAGCGGTAATCGTCAATTTTAAATCCTTGAATATCCGGATGTAATTTTACACCTTTTAATCCCAACGACAAAAGATCTTGCACATCTTCTTCAATATTATCACTGTCCGGGTGCAAGGTACCAAGCCCGATCAACACCTCGCCATGCGCTGAAACCTCCTCGGCAATAAACCGGTTGATTTTTCGCACCTGCCCGGGCGTTGTTGCTACCGATTGCACAATAAAGCGGTCGATCCCAGCCTGCATACCCGATTGCAGCATCTCCTTGACCGTGCCGCCGTTTGCCGGTTGTTCTCCGTAAAAATCACCGATGGCCTGTGCGGCTTTGTGCGCAATTTTTTCGGGATAGATATGGCAATGTGCGTCTATTACTTCGTACTGACCGTCAACCAATCTGTTTTCTTCCCTTCCTTACAGTTTTTCAATAAACGCCGCGATTTTTCGGCTCAACAACGCATAACCGAGATCATTCGGATGCAAGCCGTCAACGGTGTAGCGTTCTTTCAGGAAATCGACCTGCGGTTGGATCCCGCTTTCGGCAAACAGATCCAATACCGGCAACGCATAATACTCGGCAACCTCTTTGATGATTTCTACATAAGTTTTGAGTACCGCTACCGGTTGTTCCTTTCCATCGCCGCATGGATTTTCTTCATTCCAACGGTGAAGCGGCGTCAAAAACACCACCGTCGCTTTCGGAAAACGCTTTAAAACATTTTGACAGAGTGTATGTAATCCACCGTAAAAGGTGTCGGGCGTACGATCGGACATTTGACCGAGTGGTGCGTCGCCGTGACCAAAATCATTTGTCCCGCCGAAAATCACCACCAAATCGGCATTGGCATCCATGGTTTCTACCCGGCCGCTATAATAATTATCGACCGTTTCCCACGGAACCAATTTGGTTTGTTTGGCAATTCGAGCACCCCCGATGCCATAGTTCCGGCAAATCGCGCCGTAATCAGCGGCAATACGATCGGTAAAACGGAATCTTGTTTCAGATGCACCGCAACCTTCGGTAATGCTGTCACCCAAAAAATTTATTTTTAAACCCTGAAGTTTCATGGGAACACTTCCATTTCCTGTTTTTTAGAAGTATAGCACATGAAAACAACTCTGTCAAGAAAGCGCCTTTCCCGTCTTGCCGTTGAAGCGCCGGCAAATTTTCCTGTTTTTTCCCCTTTTCATTTTTTTAATTTTATGTTATAATATTTTATTATTAATTTAATGGGGTATTAATCCATGGAAATACAACCGAAAAAAGAACCTGCCACTTCTTTGATTTACGGGCGCAATGCTGTTTTGGAGGCCGTTCGTTCCGGGCGTGAAATCGACCGATTGTTAGTGGCGCACGGCGTCACCGGCGGTTCGGTCTCTGCCATTATCGCCAAATGCGTTGCCCGTGGCATCTTAGTCAAAGAAGTGAGCCCGCAAAAATTGGACGAATATTGTGAAGGTGCCAACCATCAAGGGGTCGCCGTCTTTTTCGCGGCACAGGAATATTCAACCGTTGAAGCCATTTTACAAACCGCTCAAGACCGGGGTGAAGATCCTTTTATCCTGATTTGTGACGAGATCGAAGACCCGCACAATCTTGGCGCTTTGATCCGCACGGCTGAAGCCTGCGGCGTTCACGGCATTATTATACCGAAACGCCGTTCCGCCTCGTTAAACGCCACGGTTGCCAAGGCGGCAAGCGGTGCTTTGGAATACATGAAAGTCGCTCGCGTTACCAACCTGGTGCAAACGATCGAGCAACTGCAAAAACAGGGTGTTTGGGTGTACGGCGCCGATATGGACGGTCAAAACTATACCGATACGGACTTTTCCGGTCCTTGTGCTCTGGTGATTGGCAACGAGGGACATGGTATCGGCACATTGGTCGCCAAAAAATGCGACGGCATTGTCAGCCTGCCTATGCACGGCAAAATTAATTCATTAAACGCTTCGGTTGCCGGCGGAATCCTGCTTTACGAGATTCTTCGCAGCCGAAATAATCGGGAGTAAAATAAAATGGGATTGTTTTCAAAAAAAGAAAATTCCGAGTTGTTTGTTCTGTTGGAATCCGACCAAAAGAATACCGAAAACGACCACACTGTTGCATCCACGGTTCTGCCGCCGAAACACGCGCTAACCGTTGAAGAAGTCACCACAGGCATCCGACCTAACGCATCGGCGGATTCGACGGAAAACGATAATCCGTTAGCCGCCTTACAACGACGGATGGCAGCGGCAGCCGCGCCTGCAAAACAAGCCGGATCCTCACAAAGCAATCCGGAGACGGCGCCGCCGGAAAAAACCGTGTCGACAAATCGACCGGCGTCGGCGCAACGCGAAACACTTTTGGACCGTTGCAAGCCCTATACGACCGACTCTTCCGGTCGCTCGGTTTTAGAAGATGAAAAGCCGGCATACACACTGGAATCCTTTCAGGAAATTTTTCAGCGCGACAGCGAAGAGACCCTGCAAAAGCTACAGGAAAAATACGGTATCGTTTTTGAGGATACCTCCTCGCAAGAGACGGTTGTTCCTTCTGTTGCGCCGGAAGAAAAGGAAAATTCCGAAACGGAAGCGCCGACCGATCCTCCCATCGTCGAATTATCTGATTTTGATCCCATTCAACCGACTGTTTCAGCGTCCGACGGTCTTAGCCAAACAGCGACCATTCGATTCACGCCGGTTCGGTCCGAAACAAATTCGGAAGACCGCCTTCAGGTCTCAACCCAAACAAGACCGCTTGACTTGACCCGTGAAATTACATCGGTTTCATCTCCTAAAGTGTTGGCGGATTCGCCCGTTTTAAGCAAAAGTGAATTTGAAACCTTTCCGGTCAATGATAATCCCGCCAATCCGACTGAACTGAAAGAGGTTGTGCGGAAATACGCTTTGAAAAGAAGAAATTCTTTTCTTCAAGTGCTTTTTTCCGGGTTGTTTTTTGTGGCTCTTGCCGCATTTTATCTGCCGTTTCTTTCCGGATGGCTGTTGCATGCTCCGAAAGCCGGCACCGCGGTATGTACTGCGATTTTGACAGGGGATCTGCTTTTGAACGCCGATTTATTTTTCTCACTGCCGAAGATTTTCAACCGTCGTTCCTCAACAGATTCTAATGTTTTGTTTGCCGTCCTTGCCATGATCATCTGCGGCATTGCGGCGGCTCTGTCGGGCGAATCGGTACATACCTTGCTGGTCCTTGGTTCGTTTTTATTGTTACTCCGCTCTTTCTCGCAATTCATGCACTACAACAGTTTGTGCGGAAACTTGCGGCAACAGTTAAAAGCACAGCCGCTGAAAGCGATTGCCCTGATTGATGATCCGTCCGCCACCTACTCTATGGCAGGCGATTCGATTGAAGGGAGCGTTTTGGTTGCAGCACCGCAGTCCGCCAATTTTATCGAAGATTCGGTCAAATACAGTCAATTTTCCAAGCACTTGTTGGGCAAACTACGGACGGTAACGCTTGTATCGATCGGATTGGCTGTTTTGGCAGGTATTGCGTATGCGGCAATTTCTCATCGTATTGTCGACGGTTGCTATCTTGCCGCCGCGATATTGTGCATCGCCGCCATGCCGCCGCTTCTGTTTTCGGAATCTCTGCCGAACTATGCCTGCGCCGCACACATGAACAAAAAAGGTTCTTTTATCAGCGGATTGGCAGGAGCAGAACGGTTAGAACAAGCCAATGCATTTGTCCTCTCAACCCAAGACATTTTCCCCGCACATACCGTCACGCTTCACGATATGAAGATTTTATCCGACAATAACTATGACCGCATTCTGGTGCGTGCCGCCGCATTGGCAGAAGCGATGAAAAGCCCGTTGGCGCCGATTTTCAAGCGCATTACCGATACGAATATTTCTTATAAACTTCCCGATGCCGATTCGATGAAATATGAAAAAGGACTCGGCATTTCCGGTTGGGTAGACGAAGGAATACTGTTTATCGGCAACCGTAAGATCATGGAGGCGCACGGCATTGCCGTTCCGCCGATCGAAACCGATTATCGCATTTTGGAAAGCGGATTTTTCCCGGTTTACATCGCCTACGGCGGCAAAGCATGTGCTTTGTTGTCGGTTCAGTATTCGGTCGATCCGGAAATTTCCGCGCTGTTGCACCGCGCCACACGAATGGGCTTGACCGTTTTATTCCGTAATTGTGATGCCAACCTGACCGATGAAATGTTGTGCGACTATTTTGGTCTGTATGAAGATTCGGTACGAATCATGAGCCCTGCCGGCGTCAATATGTGCCGCATGCAAACAGCAAAAACCGAGCATTGCTCTTCCCCTGCCGGATTCCGCGGCGGCGGCATAAACTTCCTTGCCCTGATGATTTCCGCTTCCCGGGTAAAGGCGACCAACCGCCTGTTATCGGTTTTTTATATCGTTGCCGCCTGTTTAGGTGCGATGATGCTGTTGTACCTCTCTTTTTCAGGTGTCGGCAGTATCCCAAGCGCCGAATTACTCTTTTTGTTTGAAGGGATATCCCTTGTGTTAAGCTTTGCGCTCTTTTTATGGAAAAAACCGTAAATATGAATTCTGTCACGGAGGAATCAACCATGTGTGAAAAGAAAAAATTTTATATTACTACTGCCATCGCCTATACTTCGCGAAAACCGCATATCGGCAATGCCTATGACATTGTTTTAGCCGATATGATCGCCCGCTATAAAAAGATGATGGGGTTCGATGTCTTTTTGATGACCGGCTCGGACGAACACGGACAAAAAATTGAAGATTGTGCCAAGCAGGCGGGTATTACACCAAAAGAATATGTCGACGGCGTTTCGGCAGAAATCCGTGCCGTTTGGGACAGTATGGATACCTCCTACGATCACTTTATCCGCACCACGGATGAACAGCATGAAAAAACCGTGCAAAAAATCTTTAAAAAGCTTTACGATCAAGGCGATATCTACAAAGGGACTTATGAAGGGAAATACTGCGTTCCCTGCGAATCGTTCTTCACCCCCTCCCAACTGATAGACGGGAAATGCCCCGATTGCGGCCGCGATGTTGTTGATGCAAAGGAGGAGGCGTATTTCCTTCGTCTATCTAAATATCAGGATCGGTTGTTGAAATACTTTGAGGAAAATCCCGATTTCATTCAACCGGAATCCCGCCGCAACGAAATGATCAACAACTTTTTAAAACCGGGACTTTCCGACCTCTGCGTTTCGCGTTCCACCTTTAAATGGGGCGTGCCGGTAACCTTTGATGACCGCCATGTCATTTATGTATGGATCGACGCTCTCTCCAACTATATCACCGGTATCGGTTATGACCCGGACGGCAGCAGTGAGCAGTATCAAAAGCTGTGGCCGGCTGATTTGCATGTTATCGGCAAAGACATCGTCCGTTTCCATACCATTTATTGGCCGATTATTCTCATGGCGTTGGGCGAGCCGTTACCGAAGCAGGTACTCGGTCATCCGTGGGTTTTGGTCGGTGAAGACAAAATGTCTAAATCGAAAGGCAATGTCATTTACGCCGATGAGTTGGCGAAAAGATTCGGTTCCGATGCCGTTCGATATTATCTGCTGGCGGAAATGCCCTTTACACAAGACGGCACCATCACCTATGAAAGCTTTCTGACCAAATACAACGCCGATTTAGCAAATACGCTCGGCAATCTGGTTAACCGTACCGTCGCCATGACGAATAAGTATTTTGACGGCAAGGTGTCCGCATTGCCGACCGATGAACCGTTAGACCGTGCGTTATCGACTGCCGCCGACGAGACCTTACAAAAATACTATCAAGCCATGGACAGTTATCACAATGCCGACGCATGCGAAGCTGTAATAAATTTTGCCAAACGGTGCAACAAGTATATTGATGAAACCGCACCGTGGCTACTGGCAAAATCGGATGAAGACCGTGACCGTCTGCAATCCGTTCTGTATCATTTGTTGGAAAGTATTCGCCTGATCGGCATTCTGCTCACTCCTATTACACCGAAATGCTGTGCCGAGATTGCCCGTCAACTCGGATGCGAAAACAAGGAAAGCGTTTTCGGTGCCGTTACCGATTATCAGGTCTCAGAGGCAACACCCCTGTTTGCGAGAATTGATATTCCGAAAGTCTTGGAAGAGATTGCCGCCGAGCAGGCACAAAAAGAAAAAGTGAGCCAAAAAGCTGAAAATGTAACCACCTTTGCCGAAATCAGCTTTGACGAATTTCAAAAGATTCAACTTTTAGTTGCCGAAGTAAAGGCATGTGAGCCGATTCCGAAAGCCAAAAAGCTGTTAAAATTGACCTTGAACGACGGCAGCGGCAACGACCGCATTGTTGCCTCCGGCATTGCCGCCTGGTACAAACCCCAAGACTTGATCGGTCGTAAGGTCGTTTTGGTCGCTAATCTCAAGCCCGCCACCCTGTGTGGTGTTCAATCCTGCGGCATGATTTTAGCCGGCGAGTGCGAAGACGGTATTAAGGTGCTGTTTGCCGACGATTTGCCCGCAGGAAGTCAAATTCGCTGATGGAATATCCGTTACTGTCCCGTCTGACCGAACGCGCGATTTTTGATTCGCACGCCCACTATAACGATGAAAAGTTTGACGGTTGCCGCGAAGAACTGTTTGCCGAATTGCCGCACCAGGGCGTCCTTGCCGCCGTCAACTGCGGTTGTGATCTGCCCTCTTCGCAGTCGGCTGTAACTATGGCGGAGCAATATGATTATCTTTATGCCGCGGTTGGAATTCATCCTGAATTTTGGCAAAAAGGCGATGAGGAAACCCTCTCTCAACTGGAGCAAATGGCACAACATCCGAAATGTGTTGCTATCGGCGAAATCGGATTGGACTACTATTGGGATAAAGAGCACCGCGCCGAACAGATCCTTGTTTTTGAAAAACAGATTCTGTTGGCGAAAAAACTCGGCAAACCCGTCCTGGTACATGACCGTGACGCGCACGCCGATACCTTGAACCTCTTAAAAAAACACCAACCGGACGGCGTATTGCATTGCTTTTCAGGCAGTCCGGAAATGGCGGCGGAGGTTTTAAAGTTTGGGATGTATCTCGGCATTGGCGGCGTGATCACTTTTAAAAACGCCCGAAAACTGCCGGAGGTGGTCACCATGATCCCGGATGATCGACTGCTTTTGGAGACCGACTGTCCGTATTTGGCGCCCGAACCGTATCGCGGAAAACTTTGTCATTCCGGATTGATTTTGCTGACCGCCGAGCGTGTAGCGGAGCTTCGTCACCAATCGGTAGAGCATGTTCTGTCGGTTTCGGCGCGGAACGCTGAAAAAATGTTTCAACTATAAGAATAATCACCCCGTTTTTTTCCAATACTAATGTTGGAAAGCGGGGTGATTTTTATGTCCAATAAAAACAACAGCCAAAACAAACAGAATCAGGAAAATCAGAACAAGCAACAGAATAACGACCAAAACAAGAAGGACAACCAGTCCGAAAACAAGAACGACTAATTCGTTTTTGCATAAAAAATGCCGCACCCCAATCGGGATGCGGCGACTTTTTTATTGATTTTTCAATTGTTTTACCGCCTCAAAGTCATCCAGGATTTGCTGTTCCGGTTTCTTTGTCAGTAAGCTGACCACTACAATCAGAATACAGCTGACGATAAATGCCGGTAACAGTTCATAGAAATCCAATACGGTTCCTTGGAAAGCTGTCCGGACAACAAATTTCCAAGCAAATACGGTAATACCACCGCCAAGCATTCCCGCCAATGCACCCCATTTATTGGTGCGCTTCCAAAACAAACTAAAGAGAACCAGCGGACCGAATGCGGCGCCGAATCCCGCCCATGCAAAAGAAACAATGCGGAAAACGGAGCTGTTTGGATTGCGTGCCAGGAAGATAGCGACGATCGAAATAGCAACCACCGAAATTCTCGCCACCAAGACCGAGGTTTTTGGTTTAAAGCGAATACGGAAGGTCTCCTGCAGAAGATTTTGCGAAACGCTCGATGCCGCCGCCAACAGCTGTGAATCGGCAGTAGACATAGTAGACGCTAATATACCGGCAAGAATGATACCCCCGGTAAATGCCGGCACCCAACCGAATTTGCTTAAATACTTTGCAATATCCACAATAATGGTTTCGGCGGCGGAACCGTTTTCATAAGCAGGAAGAACGCCTTTGTTCATCAAAGAATATCCCACTACACCGATCAAAATGGCAATCGTCATCGAAACGACCACCCAAGCCGATGCTACACGGCGGGAAAGTTTTAATTTATTTTTATCCCCAATGGCCATAAAGCGAAGTAAGATGTGCGGCATACCGAAATAGCCGAGACCCCAGGCAAGCGTGGAAGCCACCGGCAGTGCGCCGTAGCTCGTTTTTACGGCGTTTGCCACATCATGACCCTCAAAAACATTTAAAAATCCGTCCAATGAAGCAACATTGGCAAATACCTTATCGAACCCGCCAACCATGCCCTCTCCAAAACCGACAACAACAAAAAGCGCAATTGTCATGACGATCGACTGCATAAAGTCGGTGGTGGAAGCGGCAAGAAATCCGCCAAGGGTACAATAAATAATGATAACCAATGCACTAATGATCATGGCAAGCATATAGTCCATGCCAAACAGCGAAGAAAAAAGCTTTCCGCAAGCCGCGAAACCCGATGCGGTATAGGGAATGAAAAAAACGATAATGAAGATAGCGGAAATCGTGGTCAAAATATTTTTTTCATCACCAAACCGTTTCGCAAAAAAGTTCGGCAGTGTATAGGCGTCGATTTTATGACTGTAAACGCGCAATTTTTTGGCAACGATCAGCCAGTTCAAATAGGTACCGATGGCAAGACCGATCGCCGTCCAGCTTGCTTCTGCCAGACCGCCCATCATGGCAACCGCGGGTAATCCCATTAACAACCAACCGCTCATGTCCGACGCTTCGGCACTCATCGCCGTGACAAACGGACCTAACGACCTGCCACCCAAAAAGAAATCACTGGTAGTTTTGTTTTTATCGGCAACCGAAATGCCGATCATCAGCATCATGATCATATAAAGGATGATCGCTGAAAGAATGATCCAAAGCGAAACTGTCATATAATCCATTCTCCTCAAAAAATATGATTTATTTTATCATGTTTCCAGGTCCATTGCAAGAGGAAATAACAAAATATCCCATTTTCTGATGTTAAAATGATGTGACCAAAAAAAAAGAAGGTCACCTTCAAATATAATATAATGTTATCACCACAAAAACCAAATATTACATAATTTTATATCATTCAGAGCAAATGTTTTTGATTTTATTATTAAAGGACTGTCTGCCATTTTGTTTCCACCTTTCTAACGCAATATTACCATATAAACGGCGAAACCGCAACACCTGTTACTTCTTACTTTTTACTTATTACTTCCCAAAAATCCCGAAATGGATTTAAGTGACAAGCAATAGTGAATAGGTAAGAAGTAAGAAGTAAAAATCCCTCAGACTTTCATCTGAGGGATTTTTGGCAGGGGCAGAAGGATTCGAACCCTCGGCACGCGGTTTTGGAGACCGCTGCTCTACCAACTGAGCTATACCCCTATATGAAGTTGTATGAGAACCCTAATATATTTCAAAAACAAACTGTTTAATTGGGGAAGTCTATCTTTTCAATACGGGTGCGGCATTTTGTTGCCGATGAAGCAAGATGTCTTATAGGCAAACACCCGGTCGGGATATAAAACCTTTGTTTATATAAGATTTTATTCCCGAATTGGGTGCGGCACCTTGCCGCTGGTGGGCCATCAGGGACTCGAACCCCGGACCGACCGGTTATGAGCCGGTTGCTCTAACCAACTGAGCTAATGGCCCAAATAAAATTCGCCATCAGCAACACCGCCGAAAAATATTATAACACAAATCTATTATTTGTCAATCTTTTTTTACTTTTTCTTGGGTATTGGCAAGGCGGCAACCAAAAAAGGCAGAATTCTATCGGTTAGTTCCCGATTTTCGATATCCAAGATGTAATGCTCTTTGGCGCCTTGGTAGGGGAATCCGCACTCTGCTTCCTTCATCCATTCAGCCAAAACCGGTAGTTTTTTCACATACACACAGTTATCGCAAACAAGCAATGCC
>JAFWUH010000064.1 GCA_017524165.1 Clostridia bacterium
GCCTATCGGCATGAATATATAGCAAACATGGAAAATGCCGAGTGGAAAAGAACGTCCAATCAGGAGTTGTTTGCGGAGATATGTAAAGATGCCGAAGTATAAAAACATCGTAATCTTAACCGGTGCCGGAATATCGGCAGAATCCGGACTTTCTACCTTTCGTAGCGAAAACGGGTTGTGGAACAATCATCGGGTTAAGGATGTGGCCACCATTGAGGCATTTTATCGCAATCCGGACTATGTACATCAATTTTATAACGAAATGCGGCCGGAATTGTTTGCTGCTAAGCCGAATCCGGCACATTTGGCGATTACCGACTTGCAGAATAAATATCCGGCGCAAGTCAGCGTGGTTACGCAAAATGTGGATACTTTGCACGAAAAAGCCGGCAATAAAATCGTTTATCATATTCACGGACAAATAAATCAAATTGTGTGCTTAAACTGCGGTCATGTGTTTGAAACTTGGGGCGAGGTCAGCTCGGAAGATGTGTGCGAGCATTGTGGCGCAACGGCTATGTTAAAGCCGAATATCGTGTTTTTCGGCGAAGATTTATTGTGTATGGATAAGGTTGATGATTTGTTGCGCTCGTGCGATTTGTTTTTGTCGGTAGGCACTTCCGGCGTGGTTTATCCAGCGGCCGGATTTGTGCAGATTGCCAAGATTTTTGGTGCGGACACTTATGAATTTAATATGGAACAAACTTCGAATAACCGAATGTTTGACGAACATATCTACGGTCCGGCCGGTACCACGTTGCCGGAGTTTTTTGCCAAATTGTGCGAAGAAGCCTAAACAGTTTGGGCATAACTGAATATCTCCTTATTATGAGACGCTACCTTTCTGTCATCCTTGCGAAAGCGAGGATCTCAATACTAAAGAGATACCCGATCAGGTCGGGTATGACGGGATTTGTTCTGCAAGAAGGACAAGTTAAAGAAATACGTCATAATCGATTCTTTTTTATCAGCTGTTTTTCGTTTTCTGACTTTAATTTACAAGGTGTTGTTAACTAGCACATTTTTGTTGCGTTTCAGCAAATATATTGTAGACTGTGCCGTAAAAGAACCTTCTTCCGGTTTGGGATATTTTTGAAAATATTTGCATTCTGCCGGATTGTGGGTTCTTTTTGTGTCGCTTTTAAGTAAAATTCGGATATTTCTGATATTTCGGCATTTATAGAAATTTTCGGAATGTCTCACCGGTAACGGTGAATAGTGTATGTTCATCTTGGGGTGAAGAAAGAAAGGGTGTTTATAATGGATAAAAAGTTCGACGTTGGTGTTGTGGGAGTTTGGTACGGATGTAATTACGGCAGTATAGCAACTTACTATGCGTTGCATTCGATGTTGACCTCTATGGGGAAATCTGTATTGATGATAGATAAACCGATTATGTCATCCAATGATTTCGAAATTTCTCACACACATTCCAGAAGATTTGCCCTCCAACACTATGAAATAAGTGAACGTCGTCCGTTAAATAAGATGAGTGAGCTGAACCAATATTGTGACACCTTTCTTTTGGGCTCTGACCAGTTGTGGAATTATGGTATAAGTAAAGGAACGAAGAAAACCTTCTACTTAGATTTTGTTGAAGATAGCAAGAAAAAAATTGCATATGCCACATCTTTCGGACATTCTCTTGATTTTGCGCCTAAAGATGAGCGTGAAAAAATTTCCGAACTTATGGCAAAATTTGACGGTATTTCTCTGCGCGAAGATGACGGAGTTACAATATGCAAAAATGATTATGCTATTCGAGCGATACAAGTGCTGGATCCGGTATTTATGGTGCCGCCGGAAGCTTATCAGCCTCTGATTGATAAGTCAACTAAGGGGTGTGATGAACCTTATATGGTTGCTTATATTTTAGATCCGTCTCCGGAGAAAAAGGCTGCGTTAGAATATGTTTCCCAAAAGCTCGGCGGGCTCAAGATTATCAATCTTCTTGACGGGGTGCCGAATACATTTGAAAAGAATCGTGCAGCTACGGATATGCCTAACTGTATTGAAAATCTGCAAGTAGAAGATTGGTTAAAGTATTTCAGTAAGGCCCGTTTTGTTGTAACCGATTCCTGCCATGGCGTATGCTTTGCCATGATATTTAAAAAGAATTTTATCGGTATTTGCAATCAGCGCAGAGGTGTTTCCAGATTTAAATCTCTGTCTCGACAATTCAATATCGGCGCACACATTGTTGACAATATGGATGATATTACTAAAAAAGCCTCTTTATTTGAGCCGGTTAATTATGAGAAAATTTACAAAATTTTGGAAGAAAAGCGAGAGTTTAGCTATCAATGGCTGAAAAATATTCTGATGACGCCGAAAAAATCCATAGATGAGCTTTTGTTACAAAATGATATTGATTATAAAAAA
>JAFWUH010000065.1 GCA_017524165.1 Clostridia bacterium
AACTGGTAATTTGTGATAAAACAGTTCCGGAGGAATAAGCCATCAACATGATCGGAATGACAATTTCATTTGCCGGGAATCCCAAAATAAATGCTGTGATAATCACGCCGTCTAACCCGAAAAACCGACCGAAAGGATCAAAGAAATCTGTTAGATATTGCAAACAGGAAATACCGTTGTATTGACAGTTCGCCAATATCCAAATAATAATGCCGGCAGGAATCGCCACAACCACCGAACGCGCTAAGACAAAAATTGTCCTGTCAAAAAAACTTCGGATCAAAATTTTTAAAAATTGCGGCGACCGATAGGGAGGCATTTCCAATATAAAGGAGGACGGAACGCCTTTTAAAACTGTTGATGATAGAATTTTTGAAGCGACAAGGGTCATGAAGAACGAAAAGACGATCATCAATGCCAAACAAAACGCACAGAATATTTCTTTTTGTCCGTTTGCAAGACCGGTAATTAAAAAGAGAGAGGTTATGCTGATCAAAATCGGGAATCTGCCGTTACAGGGAACAAACGCGTTTGTCATCAGGGCGATCAGCCGTTCGCGAGGTGAGTCGATGATCCGGCACCCGACAACGCCCGCCGCATTACAGCCGAAACCCATACACATAGTCAAGGACTGTTTTCCGCAGGCGTTACAGCCGCTGAAAGCGCGGTCTAAATTAAAGGCGATTCGCGGCAATAATCCGATATCTTCCATCAGGGTGAATAACGGGAAAAAGATTGCCATCGGCGGCAACATGACCGAAATGACCCATGCTAAAACGCGATAAACGCCAAATACGATCAGATCACAGCATACTGTCGGTATTTTAAGATTTGATAAAAAAGAATAAAGCGGTTTTTCAAGATGAAATAAAGCTTTTTGAAGATATTCGGACGGAACATTGGCGCCGCTTAATGTGATCCAAAACAAGAGCAGTAAAAGGATCAGCATCATGGGGAAGGCGGTATATTTTCCTGTTAAGATTCGATCTATTTTTCGCTTGCTTTTTGCTTTGGTTTTTTTTACGACAATCTGTCTGCAAAGTTTTTCCGAATGTTGAATGCTGTTTTTTGACACGGCGTCGGCAACCTGTATGCTGCGGATCCCGTTGATGTCAAAATACTGTTTTACTTCATACAGTCCCTGTTTTATGTTTTCATCTTCAAAAAAGTTCTCTCCAAGATATGTTTTGGCAGAGTTTTCAAAAGAGGCATTGCGGTCAATCAGTTGTACCGCCAACCATCGGGGGTTGATTGCGTATTTTTCGCAATAAGGCTGGACGAACGGCGTCATGATTTTGATGGCTTCTTCTAAAAAATCCGGATAGGGAAGAGACAGCCAATCGCTTTTTCGGTCTGCCGTAATTTCTTCTTTTAACGCATCTAACCCTTTTTTACTTCTTGCCGCCGTCAGCACAACGGGAATCTTCAAAGATTCGGATAACGCATTGGCGTTCACGCTGATCCCGCGGCGTTTTGCTTCATCCATTAAATTGATACAAACAATACATCCTTTGGTCATTTCAGCAATTTGTAATGCCAGTGCCAGATTTCGTTCCAAGCAAGTTCCGTCGCAGACGATAACCGTTTTATCTGAAGACCCGAAACAAATGAAATCTCTGGCAACCTCTTCTTCAGGTGAATGGGCGCAAATGGAATAACAGCCGGGAATATCAACCATTCTGACGGTTTTGTGATGATATTGAAAACTGCCGGATGCTGTGGCAACTGTTTTCCCGGTCCAGTTACCGGTATGTTGATTCATCCCGGTCAATTCATTAAAAACCGTACTTTTTCCGACATTTGGATTTCCTGCCAATGTTACGGTGATATCGGCAGGTTTCTGTTTTGTGCGTTCGGTCTTTAACGCAGACTGTCCGACGGATTGATGTGTTAGTCCCATGATTAGACCTCCGAAACCGTTATTTTCGAGGCGTCTTTTTTTCGCAATGCAATCACTGTGTCGCGAATGAAAAAAGCCTTTGGATCGCCCAAAGGGCTGATAAAAATACAGCAAACTTCGGTGCCTTCAATCAAACCGATATCCTGTAGTCTTCGTTTGATGGCACAATCGTTTGATATGGCGGTAACGGTTGCTGTTTGACCGATAGAAAGCTGAGAGAGTTGCATGTTTTTTCTCCTGATGCGAATTTTAAAAGATAAAGAATTTCTTTTATCACTTTATGGAAGTTTTATTTCATGGTTACAAGTTTTTTTGCAAAGGATGATTATAAAAAAACAATGTAACCCATAATATGATGTAAGAAACACTTGACAATACACCCTGTTAAAAGGTAAAATAAAGGTAAATTGGGTTTTTAGTGTTTTATATATTTTAAAAATTTTTTTCGTTTAAATACATAATTTCTATAAAGGAGGATTCTATGGAATGGATGATGTAAAACAGAAGCAAAATTCATATCGACCGAAAAAAACATCTTCTCAAAAAGGTACATCTGCGGTCAATAATTTGGTTAACAGCATTGTCAACAATAAACCGTTGGAGATGAAAAAAAATACCGCTCAAAAACGGAAGAACACTTCCGAAAAAAATAATATGACTAAATCCGCTTCCACACGAACAACGAAAAAGAGTAATAAACCGTCGAGAAAAACAGGTCACGTCGAAAAGCCGATCAGAATTATTCCACTTGGCGGATTGGGCGAAATCGGCAAAAATATGACGCTGTATGAGTATGACGGCGATATGTTCTTGGTGGATTGCGGAATGAGCTTTCCCGATGAAGAAATGCCGGGTATTGATATCGTTATTCCTGATTTTTCCTATGTTCTTGAGCATACAGATAAAATCAAAGGGTTGGTTGTTACCCACGGTCATGAAGATCATATCGGCGCTATTCCGTATTTGTTAAAGCAGTTCAATGTGCCGATTTATGCAACGCGATTGACCGTTGGATTAATTGAAGGTAAGTTAAAGGAACACCGTCTTCTTGCGCAGGCAAACCTGAATATAGTAAAAGCCGGGGAATCGGTTCAGCTCGGTAAATTTACGGTTGAATTTATTCATGTCAATCATTCGATCCCTGACGCGGTTGCTTTTGCCATTTCCTGCGAGACCGGAACCGTGATTCAAACCGGCGATTTTAAAATTGATACCACGCCGATTGATGACCGTGTAATTGATATTGCGCGCTTTGCCGAGTACGGAAAAAAAGGGGTATTGGCTCTGCTGGCTGATTCCACCAACGCGGAACGCCCGGGATTCACACAATCCGAACGAATTGTCGGGGAGTCCCTGTCCAATTTATTTGTCCGCGCGGGGGATCATCGTATTATCGTTGCGACTTTTTCATCCAACATTCACCGTATTCAGCAGATTATTGATGAAGCGGCGCGATGCAACCGTAAAGTGGTCGTTTCGGGGCGCAGTATGTTGAATGTTGTAACGATCGCAAGTGAGCTGGGCTACTTGAAAGTCCCGGACGGCGTATTGATCGACATTGATTTGATCAAAAATTACGCCCCGAATCAGATTGTTATTATTACTACGGGCAGTAAGGGCGAACCGCTTTCCGCATTACATCGGATTGCCTTTTCGGATCACCGTCAAATTGAAATCATGCCGGGTGACATGATCATCATTTCAGCCAATCCGATTCCCGGTAATGAAAAACTGGTGGATCGACTTGTTAATGAGTTGATGAAACGCGGCGCTAATGTTGTCTATGAAAAGATGTATGATGTTCATGTTTCGGGACACGCCTGTCAGGAAGAAATCAAACTGATGATGAGCATTGTGAAGCCAAAGTATTTTATCCCGGTGCACGGCGAACAAAAGCATCTTTATAAAAACTCGCTATTGGCAAATGTGATGGGAATTGATCCGAAAAATATTCTGATCGCCGCCAACGGAAGCGTTATTGAACTGACATCACAGTCGATTCGCTCTGCGGGTATTGTCCCGGCAGGGAGAGTGTTGGTTGACGGTCTGGGCGTCGGCGATGTCGGCAGTATTGTTTTACGCGACCGCAAACACCTGTCCGATGACGGTATTATCGTTGTTACTGTTTCGATGGACGGAAAAACAAGAGAAGTTGTTTCCGGTCCGGATGTGGTATCCCGCGGATTTGTCTATGTAAAAGAATCGGAACAGTTGATGTCCGATTTGCGTGAACTGGTCTGTGATATTTTAGAAAACAGCTATCTGAATAATATTCACGATTGGAATTCGGTCAAGGTTAAAATTAAAGACGGCGTGGCAAAATTCCTTTATTCAAGAACACATCGCAGTCCGATGATTTTGCCGATTATTATGGAAGTTTAAACAGCATATTTCGTGTCGGCTTCGGCTGACACGAAATAGACAGAAAGGAAGATACATAATTTATGAAGGTTATTTTGTTAGAGGATGTAAAAGGGAAGGGCAAAAAGGGTGAATTGTGTTCGGTATCCGATGGATATGCCCGAAATTTCCTTTTTCCGAAAAATTTAGCAATTGAAGCGAATAATGCGGCGATGGCTGAACTCAAAAGCCGCGAAGAATCCAAAGAACACCATCGGCAGGAAGAAATCGCCGCCGCGAAAGAAATCGCCGCGAAATTAAACGGAAAAACCGTCACCCTCCACGCCAAGGCGGGAAGTGCGGGAAAACTGTTCGGCAGTATTACTTCCAAAGAAATTGCCGCTCAAATTGAAACCGAAATGGGCATTCATGTAGACCGTAAAAAAATGAATGTTGCCGATATTAAAAATTTTGGCGAATATGAAGCGGAAATTCGCCTGTATACCGGTATTACGGCGAAACTCACCATTTGTGTTACGGAGTAAACAATGGCTAAGAAAGAGGTTTTATACGACCTGAACGGCGGACAACAGCCCTATTCCGTTGAGGCAGAACAGGCTGTGTTGGGTTCAATTCTGATTGACCCGAAATGCCTTGCTGATATTGCGACGAATATCAAAGAAGATTATTTTTTTCTGCCGCAACACCGTGAAATTTACGCTGTAGTTTCTGCAATGTTTGAGCTGAATCAAGTGATTGATTTTGTTTCTTTGCTGGAACAGTTGAAAAAGAACGGTACCTATGACGAGGCGGGAGGAAAAGCCTATCTTTCGCTTTTAGCACAATCGGTTGCCTCATCGGCAAATGTATTGACCTATGTCGCGATTATGCGGGAACGCTATTATGCGCGTTCCCTGCTGAATGCAGCGCAGTCAATCATTAAAGATATCAATGAAAACGAAAAGGACTCTGACAAGCTGTTAGAGGAAGCCGAGCAGCGCATTTATGAAATCCGTCAGGGAAGAGAAGTCACAGGGTTGACCCACATTCGCCAGGTGATCGAGGCGGAGACCTATGACCGGCTTTCCAAAATGAACGATCCTGAAACGAGAGAGGATTACATCGGTATTCCTTGCGGTATTGGTGATTTGGATAAAATTACGACCGGACTCAACAAAAAAGATTTAATCATTTTGGGCGCCCGACCCGGTATGGGTAAAACCTCCTTTGCGCTCAATATTGCGCGCAATGTTGCGGTGAATGGCGGAAAAACCGTTTGCTTTTTCTCTCTTGAAATGTCACGCGATCAGTTGGCACAGCGTATGCTGTCGAGCGAGGCAGGCATCAAAAGTGAAAAGTTGCGTACCGGCGAATTGAGTGCCGACGAGTGGACAAGATTGGCACAAGCCGGCGATCATCTTTCCAAGGCGGAGATTTACTTTGATGAGACCTCAACGATCACCGTAGGCGAAATGAAAGCCAAACTGCGCCGAATGAAAAAAGTCGATTTGGTCATTATCGACTATCTTGGTTTGATGAAGTCGGCGCGCAACATTGATAACCGTGTTCAGGAAGTTTCGGAAATTACGAGAAACCTGAAAATTATGGCAAAAGAAATCAATGTGCCGATTATTGCCTGCGCTCAGTTGTCGCGTGCTACCGAAGCTAAAGGAAAATCCCATAAACCCGCTTTGGCGGATCTGCGCGATTCCGGTTCTATCGAACAGGACGCTGACATTGTCTTGTTCCTTTATCGTGAAACCTATTACGATAGTGAGCGCAAAGAGGATGAAGATCAGTCCGATCCGAATAAAGCAGAATGTATTGTCGCCAAAAACCGTCATGGTGAGACCGGCAGTATTGAACTGCATTGGGACGGACAGTATACACGCTTTACTTCGGTAAACAAATTTAATTGACCGTCATGATTTCTAAAGTAATTCAAACAATTAACCGTTACGAAATGCTTCACAATGCCGACAAAGTTTATGTTGCACTTTCGGGCGGCGCTGATTCTATGGCTTTGTTGCATGTCTTAAAAGCATTATCCTACCGTTACGGCATACAACTGTCCGCACTGCACGTAAATCACGGTATTCGGGGAGTGAAGCAGACCGTGATGAAGATTTCGTCAGAAATATTTGTCTGGAATGGGATATTCCGTTTTTTTGTGAACACATTAATGTTCCGTATTTTTCACGGTTAAGCGGACAAAGTATTGAATTGACAGCGCGACAAAAGCGGTATGAGTTTTTTGAAAAATTTGACGGAATGATTGCTACTGCCCACCAGGCGGATGATAACGCTGAAACTGTTTTGTTTCGCATAGCAAGAGGTACGGGACTGACAGGACTTTGCGGTATCCCGCCAAAGCGCGGAAAATTTATCCGACCGCTTTTGTATTGCACGCGGGCGGAGACTGAAAAATACTGCCAAGTAAATCAAATCCCGTATGTGACCGACAGCACTAATTTTTCGGATGAATACAATCGAAACTTTATTCGACATCAGGTTTTATTGCCGCTAAAGGAAGTGAATATCGGTATTTGCGATGCTGTTTCACGCTTGACCGATTCCTTACGGACCGATGCGGATTATTTGGACAAGCAAGCTGAAGAAGTTTTTCAAAAACTATCATTGCCGGAAGGTAAGCTTTCTTTAAAAGGTTTTGAACGGATCCATCCTGCCGTTGCGAAGCGGGTGTTGATGAAGTTTATCGGTTTCTCGGTTGACAGTTTTCATTTGAACGAAGTGTATCGCATTGCGTTAAGCGACGGTAAATGCAGTTTGCCAAATAATCAAACGGTTTGTTCTTATCAAAATAAACTGTATTTTTTACCGCAAGAGAACGAAAAAAGCGTTTATTCGGTCACATGGGAATATGAAAATTATCAAGAATTGAAAAAGAATCAAAAAATTCATAATTTGTTTTTAAATAATTTGCTTGATTGTGATAAAATTGTAGGACAATTGGTCTTGAGATACAGAAAAGACGGCGATACTGTTTGTTTTTACCCGAAACAAGGAACAAAAACGCTCAAAAAATTATTTAACGAAAAAAAGATTCCGCCGGAAGAACGGAATTGTCTGCCGATTCTCTCGGATGACCAAGGAATTGTGTGGATTTGCAATCTTGGTGTTGCACATCGGTGCCGTGTGCAAAATAATACCATTCATGTCATTAAAATTTATGTAAAAAACAACAATAAAGGGGAATGTGAAAATGGATCCAAATGATATTGCCTATGTGCTTGTGGATGAAAAAAAATTAAAGGAAATTTGTCAAGAACTCGGCAAAAAGATTTCCGAAGATTACAAGGGGAAAAAATTGTATCTTGTCAGCGTATTAAAAGGATCCATCGTCTTTATGGCTGATCTGATTCGTGAAATCACCTGTGACTGTCAGATCGACTTTTTGGCAGTTTCCTCTTACGACGGTGCAAGATCAATCGGTGTCGTAAAGTTTAAAAAAGATTTGGATATTGATCCTGCCGGCTGTGATATTCTTTTAGTGGAAGACATCTTGGATTCCGGCGTTACACTTTCTTATTTAAAGAAATTCATAGAAGACCGTAAGGCGGCAAGTGTGCGTATTTGTACTTTGTTGGATAAACCCGAAAACAGAAAAATTGATATTTCTGCGGATTATGTCGGCATGGTAATCCCGGATGAATTTGTCATCGGATACGGTTTAGACTATGATGAAAAATACAGAAATTTACCCTATGTCGGCGTATTGGCACCCCATGTATACCAAGGCAAATAGG
>JAFWUH010000066.1 GCA_017524165.1 Clostridia bacterium
AGCACATTCTATATTTCCCAAAAGCTCGGCGGAAACAAGACCATGTTAATTGGAGACGCGATCGAATATCTCTTTAATTTGGGTCCTGCTTATTATAATGTCGCCTCTTCCCTTTCTCTCATTTTAATGTTTATGATTCTTTTGTGTTTAGCTGTGATGAATCACTTTACCGAGGATGACGGAGGTGTTTTGTTATGAAAGCTCTGTCCAAGATTTATATTGCGTTGATCTTGTTGTTTTTATATGCTCCGGTAGCTGTTATGATCATCTTTTCTTTTAACGCGTCAAAAAGTGTCTGGAGTTTCGGCGGTTTTTCGCTGACATGGTATAAAGGTTTGTTAAACAATTCCACCATGATTGCCGCTTTAGAACACACTTTAGTGGTTGCATTACTTTCGGCTTTCATTTCAACGGTGCTTGGAACTGCCGCGGCAATCGGTATCAATGCTTTGCGCAGCAAAACATTAAAAAAAGCAACCATGAGCATTACCAAGATCCCCATGATGAATGCTGATATTGTTACCGGTATTTCTTTAATGCTTTTATTTATTTTTTTCGGCAGAAAATTGGGATTTCAGGAATCGCTTGGATTTACGACGGTATTGATCGCGCACATTACCTTTAATCTCCCCTATGTTATTCTTTCTGTTATGCCGCGTTTAAATCAGTTGGATCCGCATCTGCCTGAAGCGGCGATGGATCTCGGATGTACGCCGGTCAAAGCCTTTTTCAAGGTCGTTTTGCCCTACATTTCAACAGCTATTTTTACTGGCTTGATCATGGCGTTTACCTTATCGTTGGATGATTTTGTCATTAGTTATTTTACCTGCGGACACTATCAAACTTTACCGATTGTCATTTTTTCCATGACGAAAAAATCTGTTACGCCCGATGCTTATTCTTTGTCAACGATCATTTTTATTTCAGTTTTTGTTTTGTTGATTCTTTATAATTTTTTGCAAAATAAAAGCCTGCCAAAAGATAGAAAAAAATCTGTTAAAGGAGCTTAAAAATGAAAAAAATTTTTTCCATGATTTTATGTATAGTCCTGTTGCTTTCTTGCTTTTTATGCGGATGCGGTTATCAGTATGCCGATTTAAATCTGCGCGGCAGTTATAATAAGGACTTAAAAGGAACCACTTTAAATGTCTATAACTGGGGTGAATATATTCCGGAAGGACTGGACGGTTCTATGCATTTAATTAAGGAATTTGAAAAAGTAACCGGTATCAAGGTAAATTACAGCACCTATGTCAGCAACGAAACGATGTATTCTCAGTTGAAAAACGGCGGCGTTTCTTATGATATTATTATTCCGTCGGATTATATGATTTCGCGCTTGGTGAAAGAAGATTTGATTCAGAAAATTGATGTCTCTTCCCTTTCTAATTATGACTTGATCGACAGCAAATATAAAGGCTTGTATTTTGATGAAAAAGAAGAATACAGTATCCCGTACAGTGTGGGCATGGTCGGAATTATTTATAACAAAAAACAAGCGCCGAATATCGAGCATTCCTGGAATGTCCTGTGGGATGAGAAATACAAGGATATGGCGCTGAATTTTGATAATCCGCGCGATGCGTTCATGACGGCGCAAATGCTTTTGGGTCAAGATGTTAATTCAACCAACAAAGCTGATTGGGATGCCGCCGCCGATAAACTTAAAAGCGGAAAATCCAACTTACAGGGTTATGTTATGGACGATATCTATGCTAAGATGGAGACCGGTGAAGCAACAGTTGCCCCTTATTATGCCGGCGACTATTTGACTATGCTGGAGAACAACCCTGATCTCGATTTCTTCTATCCGGAAGAAGGAACCAACATTTTTGTAGATTCCATCTGTATTCCGAAGAATGCAAAAAATATTGAAGCGGCTATGATGTTTATCAACTTTATTTTAGAACCGGATATTTCGCTTGCTATTGCCGAATGCATTGGTTATGCATCTCCGAATACCTCGGTCATCAACAATAAAGACTATTACTACTATCAGAATAAAGTATTATATCCCGACGAAGAGGATATGCCAAAGGTTCAATATTATTACGATATTGACGAATCCATTCGTAGCTATTATGAAAAGCTGTGGAGTGACATAAAACTTTACTAATAAAAAATCGCCGTGTATCGTTTAAATACACGGCGATTTTTTATGATTTTTCAATGATAGGTTCTTTCCCGTCAAAGGTTTCAGCAGTAATTGTAATCTTTTTTACCGAATCATCCGACGGAATATTAAACATTAAATCACGCAAAACATTTTCAATAATGGATCGAAGACCGCGCGCACCGGTTTTGTTTTCAATCGTTTTCTCGGCGATCCGTTCAAAGGCATCGGGAGAAAATTCCAATGCAACATGATCCATTTGGAACAATGCTTGATACTGTTTAATAATAGAGTTTTTCGGTTCAGTCATAATTCGGATCAAGGTATCCTTATCCATCGGCTGTAGTGTGGAAATTACCGGTAAACGGCCGACTAATTCCGGAATCAAACCGAATTTAACTAAATCTTGGTGCGTTACCTTTCCCACAACATTTTCAGCAGAAAATTCGGAAAGCGAACGCACATCAGCGCCAAAGCCTAAAACACTGCCGCCCATGCGCCGCTCAATGACCTTTTCCAGCCCGTCAAAAGCGCCGGCACAGATGAAAAGAATGTTTGTGGTATCAATCTGAATAAATTCTTGTTGCGGATGCTTTCTTCCGCCCTGTGGCGGAACATTGGAAACAGTACCCTCTAAAATCTTTAATAAAGCTTGTTGTACCCCTTCCCCACTGACATCACGGGTAATAGAAGTATTTTCAGATTTTCGGGCGATTTTGTCAATTTCATCTACATAGATAATACCGCGCTCTGCCCGTTCAATATCAAAGTCTGCGGCTTGAATTAAACGCAGTAAAATGTTTTCGACATCCTCACCGACATATCCAGCCTCGGTCAAGGTTGTGGCATCCGTGATAGCGATCGGCACATCGAGGATCCTTGCCTAGGTCTGCGCTAAAAGTGTTTTACCGACGCCGGTAGGACCGAGCAGCAGAACATTACTTTTGTTTAATTCAACATCACAATCGTCTCCGTTGTAGATGCGCTTGTAATGATTATAAACGGCAACCGATAATGTCTTCTTTGCCTCGTCCTGTCCAATAACATATTCGTCAAGTTTTTCTTTAATCTCACGCGGTTTCGGCAGGTCTTTTTTGACTTCCTTTTTTGTGGGTTTATAGGTGGGTTCGGGGTCATTTTGAAACAAAAGTGAATTACAAAACGAAATACAGTTGTCGCAAATATAGACGCCGTTACCCTCAATTAACTGTGTTACTTCATCATGCGTTTTCCCGCAAAAAGAGCAACATATTTCCGGTTCATTTTTTTTCGGCATGGTTCCCTCTTAACGCTTTGTAATTACTTTATCAATCAAACCGTATTCCGCGGCCTCAGCGGCAGACATAAAGTTGTCGCGTTCGGTATCTTTTTCAATTTCAGCAAGCGGTTTCCCGGTTCTCTCGGATAAAATTTGATTGAGTGTACTTCTTGTCTTTTGAATGTGATTAGCGTGAATCAAAATATCGGTCGCCTGACCTTCCGCAGAGCCGAGCGGCTGATGGATCATGATTTCACTATGCGGTAATGCAAAGCGTTTTCCCTTGGCGCCGGCTGCCAGTAAAAAGGCGCCCATACTTGCCGCCATACCGATACAAATCGTGCTGACATCACATTTAATATATTGCATGGTATCATAAATTGCCATGCCGGCAGAGACAGAACCGCCGGGACTGTTGATATAAAAATTGATATCCTTATCTGGATCTTGTCCTTCCAAATAAAGCATTTGAGCTACGATAAGGCTTGCAGAGGTATTATCGACCTGTTCGTTCAACATGATAATACGGTCATTTAACAAGCGGGAAAAGATATCATAACTGCGTTCTCCGCGACTTGTCTGCTCTACAACATAAGGTACTAAACTCATATCCATTCTTTTTTCCTCCTTGGTAAACATAGTATGAACGGAATTAAAAAATTATAATCAATAAAAATTCGGCGGAGATTTTCCGCCGAATTTATTCTCTTATTCGGCTTTTTCGGATTTAGCAGCCGTCTTTTTTTCGGTGGGTTTTGCTTCCGGTTTTTCGTCGGTGATTTCAGCATTTGCTTTAATGAAATCAATCGCTTTGCCAACAGCAATATCCTTTTCAATTTCAGAAGCCGGAATGGATGCTTTGACGCGTTCGATTTCCACACCGTAATCTTTTGCCATCTTTTCGAATTGAGCGTCAACTTCAGCCTCGTCCACCTTGATCGCTTCTAATTCTACGATTTTTTCCAAAGCCAAACGGTATTTGACCTGCATTTCAGCCTGCGGACGGAATGTCTTTTTGAAATCTTCAATAGAAGAATTGGTATATTTTAAATAGGTCTGAATGTCCATACCCTGCATCTGCAAACGATAAGCAAAATCTTCGACCGATTGATTCAGTCTATGTTCAAACATAGCCTCTGGAATTTCGCCCTCTAAACCGTCGACAACCTGTTGTACCAAAGCATTTTCAACAGCCTCATCAGCAGCTTTGTTTTTGCGTTCTAAAGCTTTTTTCTTTAAATCTGCTTTTAATTCTTTCAAGGTGTCAAATTCGCTGGCATCTTTGGCAAATTCATCGTCTAACTTCGGCAACTCACGAACTTTGATTTCATGCAGTTTAATGGCAAAGACAGCTTCTTTACCGGCTAAAGATTTCTCACCGTAATCTTCCGGGAATGTAACGGTAATATCAAATTCATCGCCGATTTTTTTGCCGATGATTTGTTCTTCGAATCCGGGAATAAAGGTGCCGGAGCCTAATTCTAAAGTTTGCCCTTCCGCTTTACCGCCGTCAAACGGTACACCGTCGACCGAGCCTAAATAGTCAATGACAACGCTGTCGCCTTTTTTAGCGGCACGGTCTTCCACCGAGACCATACGGGCATTGCGTTCCGCCAAGCTTTTAACCTCGGCGTTGACCTCTGCGGCGTCAACCTTTACCAGCGGACGCTCCGCTTTCAATCCTTTATACTGTTTCAATGTGATTTCAGGATAGGTTGTCAAGCTGACCTTAAAATCAACGCCGTCTTCTTTAGAAATAGACACCAAATCAAAGTCCATTTTATCATCAATAACGCGAAGTCCGGATTCGGCAATAGCGCCTTCGACCGCATCATTGTAAAGCAAATTCAGTGCATCTTCAAAAAAGACTTCCGCACCATAGTAGGTTTCAATAATGTGCAGCGGTGCTTTACCTTTTCTGAAGCCGGGAACGGCAATTTTTTTCCCGTTTTTACGATAAGCTTCTTTTAATGCTTCGCGAAACTTTTCGCCTTCAATCAGGATTTCGAGCTGATACCGATTGGTATCAATTTTGTTTGTTTCTTTCAGTCCCATTTCTTTTCTCCATTCTGCCGCTTTGGTATTCCGTAAACCTTTTGCATCCAAACGAAAGCGACGGCTTAGATGCAAACAGAATGCGCTGTCGGTTTACGAATTGTGTTTTTCACAATTTTACCCCTATAATTAAATCAATTATATCACATAACAATTCAATTTTCCACTATTTTTTTCCAAATATTTATTTTTGATTGATTTTGCTATATCAAACCACAAAAATCGGTGTAAAATCTACACAATCACATGAAATCAGGCGAAAATGAATGCCTTCGTACTCTTTTTTGATATATCGAATCCCGTTCCCGTGAATATGACCGAAATAAACAGTTTCAATTTGAAATTCATGCAGTACATCACAAATCGGTTGGCAGACTTCATCCCCAAATACCGGCGGATAATGCAAAAATGTTAAAATTTTCTTTCCGGTTTTTACGCCGCATTGCAATGAAGTTCGAAGCCGTCCGCATTCTCTTGATACAATCAAGGTGTCTTCTTCCCCGGATTTATCATAAACCCATCCTCTGGTACCGCAAATGCAATAATCTCCGATTTCAATACAATTATTGTGTAAGATCTGAATGGTTTGAAAGTGGTTTTTTTCTAAAAAAAGATTCATTTTCCGTAAGGTTGTCCACCAATAATCGTGATTGCCTTTTAAAAGAATTTTTTTTCCGTTCAGTTCTTCAATAAAACGAAAATCGAGTTTTGTTTCTTCCAAATCAGTTGCCCAGGAAGTATCGCCTGCTAAAACCACAACATCATCGTTTGTAACCAGACGGTTCCAATTGGAACGAATTCGCTCGGTATAATTTTCCCATCCGTGAAAGACTTCCATGGATTTATCAGCGCTGAAAGACAAATGAAGATCAGAAAGAGCAAAAATACTCAAAATGTAAACCTCCATTCATAATAATTAAGTCTTTGCACAAAATAATAATGTCCGAACCATCGGACGGAAAGGATTTGAACTTATGTCAGGACTTTTTAACGAAAACCACCCAAAAGAGCACTGCATTAAATGCAATGTTGAAAACTGCACCTATCACAACAGTCAGAACGACACCTGTGATGCGGAAAAAATCTCGGTAGGCGGTCATGATGCCTGTTCCTGCAGAGAAACATGCTGTAATACGTTTCAAGCAAAAATGTAAAATGAAAGAATATTCGGTCCAATGGGACCGAATATTCTTTTTTCATTCGATTCCCAAAGCGGATAAAACCGCGTCTTTCATTTTCTCTTTACGGCAAAGATTCTGAAAACGCACTTCGGCAGTTTCCAAACGTTGAATCGGTGCCGGGATTTTGGTTCCGGTCTTTTGGGAAAGCAAGCGTACCGCTTCAAATTCGCCGTTGGGTGCATCATCGGAAATTGTCGGAAGAACACTGTGGGCAAATTTATAGGGTGAGGCAGTCGACGCCAATACCGTAACACGGTTATCCCCTGTTTCGGCAACATATTGCTCATAAACATTCAACGCTACCGCGGTGTGGGTATCACAAAGATAACCGTTTTCCTTATAATACTTGCGAATGGTTTTTTGTGTGCTTTCATCGTCGCAATATCCGCCATAGAACAACCGATTCAAGCGGTTTTTCATTTCTTCATTCAAAGAGAATTTACCGTTGTTAGCCAAATCATTTTGTAAAGAAGAGATCAAGCAGTCATCACCGTCGGAAAGCGCAAAAAGCATCCTTTCCAAATTGCTGGAAATCAAAATATCCATGGAGGGAGAAATAGTCGTATAGAACGGACGGTTGCGGTCATAAACACCGGTACGAATAAAATCAGTCAAGACACAATTGGCGTTTGAGGCACAAATCAATTTATGAATCGGTACACCGATTTGCTGTGCCTAATATGCCGCTAAAATGTTGCCGAAATTTCCGGTCGGAACCACTACATTGATACCGTCTTCCGGTATAGGTGTGTGTTTGGACAGCAAATCACAGTAAGCCGAAACATAGTATACGATCTGCGGTGCCAATCTTCCCCAGTTAATGGAATTTGCGGAAGAAAACTGTAATCCGGCATCGTTCAGTTTTTGAATCATTTCCGGATCGGTAAATAGTTTTTTGACGCCGTTTTGCGCATCGTCAAAATTACCTTCTATGGCAAAAACATGCACATTATTTCCCTTCTGGGTGTCCATTTGCAATTTTTGCATCGGACTGACGCCGTTGCTTGGATAAAAGACGATAATTTCGGTACCGTCGACATCGCAAAACCCTTCCAATGCGGCTTTGCCGGTATCCCCGGAAGTTGCGACTAAAATGACGATTTTTTTTACATCGGAAGATTTTTTGGCGGAAACTGTTAATAAAAACGGCAACAGTTGTAAAGCCAAGTCTTTAAATGCGCAGGTCGGACCGTGCCAAAGCTCTAATACATTCAGGTTATCTTTAACCGATACCATCGGTGCCGGTTCATCTTGATCAAATGTGCCGCAATAGGCGCCGTTGACGCAAGAATCTATTTCCTCAGCGGTAAAATCATTTAAAAAAGGTGTTAAAACGGTAATAGCTCGCTGACGGTAATTCATCGACGCCATTTTTAAAAAATCTTCCGGGGAAAATTTCGGTAAGCTTGACGGAACAAACAGACCGCCTTCCTTGGAAATGCCCTGTGCAATTGCGCCGGAAGCGGTAATGTGGACCGATTTATCTCTTGTACTGACATAAAACATTTTTATCTTCCCCTTTTGAAAAAGAACTTTACTTTGCTATTTCTATTGTAATTGAATTCTTCCCGTTTGTCAAAGGGAAGAAAAGAATCTATATGCATTTTCATAAAAAAGTTTGTTTAAAATCTGTTTATCTATTCCTTTCAGTCGTAAATAACGGTATAAATTATGTACCTGCCCGACATTGCAAAGTTTTGGAGACATTTTTGCACCGTCGAAATCCGAACCGATGGCAATATTATTTTGAAGTCCCAAGGAAAGACAATGCTCCACCTGTTGCCGAAAAAGATCAAAAACATTGTCGCCGCCTAAAAAAACCGGGTAAAAGCATAATCCGATCAGTCCGTTTTTTTGACGAATTAAATTCAGTTGTTCGTCTGTAATATTCCTTGGATTAGGATTCAATTTTCTGCAACAGGTATGGCTGACGATCGGTCGATCCGCCAAAGCATAGGCGGCAAAAAAGCTTTTGTCATTTAAATGAGAAAAGTCACAAATCATTTTTTTCTCATTTAACCGTAAAATCACACGCTTGCCAAGCGGCGTCAATCCCTGCGTCGAATCAATGCCGCCCGCCAAGGTATTGGAACCGTTCCAGGTAAGAGAAAGAATACGAATGCCGTCCTCAAAAAGCGTATTTACGCGATCCAAACGGTCTTCAATCAAGGCGCCGCCCTCAACCGATAAAATCACCTGATAGGATTTTTCCTTGCACGCGGCGCGTTGACACAGAAAATTAGATAAAATTTCACGATACTGCTCAAACGGATTTTCCAAATCATCCCGGATCCAAACCGCACAGCATTGAATCCATTTTTGAAAGCATGGATCATGATACGGCGAAACAGCCAACCGTTTGTCGTCGCACAAATATTTCTGTTCCCACATTTCATAAGGTGTATCACAATGCAGATCAAAATATTTCACAACATCACCGATCCTTTAAAAAGCAGATGGGATGTAATTCAGGTGATATTTCCAATGATTATCCTGCTCGTCTAAAATCGTTATTTCACAAACATCAAAGCGCATTTGTAAATCTAAATGAAGTCGCTTGGCAAATCCCCGTGCTGTTGCGATAATTCGTTTTTGTTTATGACTATCAACTGCTTCTCTGCCGGAAAACAAGGCATTTTGCGTTCTTGTTTTCACTTCAACAAAAACGAGAAAAGAGCGGTTTTCCGCAATCAAATCAATTTCACCGAACCGATCCCGATAATTTCTTTTTACAATTATATAACCGTGCTTGCGCAAATATTCCTCGGTGATCCGTTCGCCAATTTGACCGATTTTTTGTTTATCTGTGTTCATCTAAATTTTTTAAAAAGGAACGACGGTGAATCGGCAAAATTCCATCTTGTAAAATTGCCTCATAATGCGCCTTTGTTCCGTATCCTTTGTGCTTTTTGAAACCGTATTGCGGGTACATTTCATCATATTTTTCCATCATGCGATCCCGGCTGACTTTTGCTAATATAGACGCCGCCGCGATGCTACAGGAAAGCGAATCTCCCTTTACAACGGTTTTAGAGGGAATTTGAATACCTTTCGGGGTTCTGTTGCCGTCAATCAACGCGAAATCCGCCGCAGGGTTTAATTGTTCCAAGGCACGGTTCATAGCCAAAAATGTTGCATTTAAAATATTATGTTCTTCAATCTCTGCTACTGTTGCAAAAGCAATCCCGTATGTAATTGCTTTTTCGGTGATGATCGAAAAGAGCTCTTCCCGTTTCTTTTCGGTTAACTTTTTGGAATCGTTTAAACCCTCTATTTGCAAATTAAGCGGCAGAATTACCGCCGCCGCACATACCGGCCCCGCCAACGGTCCGCGACCGGCTTCATCCACACCGCAGACCGCCTGAAAGCGGTTTGCCGTTATTTCCCTTTCAATCGTATAATCAGGCATGATCCGGAATCCTTTCCAAGGTTATTCGACCGAGTTTTCCGGAACGAAATTCTTCCAACAACATATTGGCGGCGCGTTCGGTATTCACTTCTCCGCCACGAATCATCATGCCTCGTTTTTTCCCGATTTCACAAAGTAATTCGTATGAATCGACAGAAAAATCCAACGCACCGTAGCGGTTGGATAACGCTTCGGGATATTCGGCTGCCAAAAGTTCCGCCAGTCGCATTGCCAGCCATTCGACATCAACCACACGGTCATTGACCGCCCCGGTAAACGCCAAGTGCTCCCCGATCGTTTTATCATCGAATTTCGGCCAAAGAATACCCGGTGTATCTAACAATTCCAATTGCTTTCCGATGGAAAACCACTGATTCCCACGCGTAACACCGGGACGGTTTTCCACCTTTGCCTTTGCGCCCTTGGTTAAACGGTTGATAAAAGATGACTTTCCGACATTCGGGATACCGACGATCATCAGCCGCAAAGGCTTCCCTGCCATCCCTTTTTCAGCATTACGGGCGATTTTATCTTTTAAAAGTTCTTTCACCGACGGCTCAAATTGCTGCAACCCTTTTCCGGATTTGCAGTCGACCGGAAGGACTTTAATGTTCTTGCTTTCATAGTAGCGAATCCAATCCGCTGTTACAACCGGATCTGCCATATCGCATTTGTTGAACAGTATGATCAAAGGTTTTCCTGAAAGAATACCCGCCAGGTCGGGATTCCGACTGCTGACGGGTATTCGTGCGTCCACAATTTCGGCAACAGCATCAATCAGTCCCATTTGCGCTTCGATTTTTCGGCGCGTTTTCGTCATATGACCGGGAAACCATTGAATGTTTTGTGCCTCACTCATGGGTCAATCCTCCGATTTTATTAAATGGAAATATTCGGAAAATAGCATGACCTAATACATAGCGGGTATCGACCATGCCATGATCGCCGATACGGTCTGATCGACTGTCTAACGATTCGTTTCGATTATCGCCCATAACGAAAATGCATCCCTCTTTAACTTTAACAGGAAAATCAACTTCATATTTTGTGAGCGTGGGCTGGCGGACATACGGTTCGTCCAATTCTTCACCGTCCACCGTCACAACACCGCGAATAAAATCAATATCGACCGTTTGACCTTCAACCGCAATAACGCGTTTAATAATGGGCAATTCGCTGGTTTCTTCCTCTAAAACAGAATTGTTCATATTGCGGGAAATTACAACAATATCTTTTTGTTTGGGTGTGTATCCAAAATTGGATATGATAACTTTCTCGCCGTTATAAAGTGTATTCATCATTGAGCGGCCGTCAATCGTCGCCACACGGAAAAGAAAACTGAAAAGAACAATGACGATAATAATAGCAGAAGTTATCACATCCAACCAATCATAAATTTCGGTTGCTACTCGCTGCAAAAAAGGTACGGCTGATACCTCTGAATCTGCAAGCGCAGAATTTGATGCAACAGTGTTTTCCGTAATTGTATCGGGTGCTTGTTCTTCTGCCGTTTCGGCTTTTGCTTGTAAATCTTGCTGCATTTCTTCATCTTTCATAAGAAAACTCCTATGTATAAAAGTAGGGACAGCGCTTCCGCCCTGTCCCCCCATAACGCACAATAATATTAGAGTCTCTCTTTAACTTTGGCAGCCTTACCGACTCTGTCACGCAAATAATAAAGCTTTGCACGGCGAATTTTACCGCGACGAACAGTTTCTACCTTTGCAATGATGGGCGAATGAACCGGGAAAACGCGTTCCACACCGACGCCATAAGAAACGCGGCGAACGGTAAAGGTCTCGGCAATACCGCTGTTGTTTTTGGCAATAACAGTACCCTCAAAAACTTGAATACGCTCTTTTTCGCCTTCTTTAATGCGCACATGTACGCGAACGGTGCTACCGATTTCGATTTCCGGTAAATCGCTCTTTAACTGATCAGCAGTTAATTCCTTTAAAATATCCATTTCTGTTCCTCCTGTTTGTTTTCAAGCGTTCATAATCAACAAAAGGACCAGAGGACCGCTCGCTTTAATGTCGAATTTTCGGCATCAAACCCACCTGTTAGGATCAGGTGAACTCAAATGCTTAATGAGTATACCATAACTTGACAAAAAAATCAAGTATTTTTTTATTTAACTAGTATACCGTTATCTTGATGCATTAAAATCAGGATTTGTTCTTCTAATCCGGTCATTACATCAACATAAACCAATATTTCCCGATCGTTTTTTCCGTTACATAAAAATTCATAACACCTTTTTTCTTCTCCGCCGTCGGTCGGGATCAAAACGATAGAAGAAGAATTGATTGTTAACTGCGGACTTATTTTTTCAGCCGCTTCCATCGCAGTCAGTTTCGGTATTTCAAACGCTCGTGTCGTATGATGAAACAAATACCCCGATGCCTCGTAGGAAACGATATCTCCGTTATCAAGCGCCACCCCGACTTTAATTAAATCTGTATAACAAAGCGTCTGACCATCCATATAGGCAAAATTAACGGTACAAACACCTTCCTGAATAAAATAATAGGTTTCCTGCATCTCGTTCAGAGAACGATCCGACAGGAACCGTTTGGCTGATTCAATCGCTTGCTTTTCGTTTAAAACATATTTATCAATGGCACGCGTGTCACGAAAATACAAGATCTCTCCGCCCTCTTTTGTGACGGTAACAATTTTACTTTTTCCTTCAAAGCGAAAAGTCGGAATTTTTCCTTCTTCCATGCCTGTGTATTGCAGCACTTGCTTGCCCGTTTTGCAAAATTTTTCAGCCTTTGTTTTTGCCTCGTCTTTATTGACTGTTGGCTGTCCGGTAATCATCAGCGGTTTTTGCGTTAAAATATGGTCGGAAAACGGACCGTCATAGATTAAAGTCGGATAATCCGATAAGTTTTGCTCCAATTCAGTCAAGGAGTTTGCCAATGATTTATCCAACACTTTATTCTTTAATTGCGATTCTATCTCTTCCGCCCAATATTGACTGTTGTTGTAGGTCAAATCCGTATCCATTACCGCTTGACGAATGGTCTCAGCTGTATCGGATAATTCGGAAAGATTTTTTAAGGTTATTTCGTCAATTTCCTGTTCGTTGATCATTTTTTCAGATACCGAAAGCGAAAAATTGCCCACTTGCGACAGAAAACGGTTAATAGTATCCAGCGATGTGTCCCCATGCGGTAGAACCGAAAGACTGTTTTTTGATAGTTCAGCCACACTGTATAATTCGGTTGCCAAACCGCTATATAATGACGGCGTAGTCGTATAACCGGCTTTCTCTAACAGCAAGGAAATTTGATTTAACCCACTGCTTAATTCGCTGAGCGCTTCGGCATAGCGATTTTCAATGATTTGTTGATATTTTTTCGTTTTTAAATATTCTACGCGCCAAAAACCGATCGCTATAAATACCGCAACCGAAAAATACGACACAATACGTATCAGAAATCTTTTTTTCAAAACAATCACCCGACAGTAATTTTCCCCATTTTTGTCAAAACATACTGTATAAAATAAAATTTGACATTATCCTTTTGCCTTGTTATAATTGAGAAAAATCAGCAATAAAAGGAAGTATTAGAATGAAAACCGTTATTTCAGTGATTGGGAAAGACGCCGTCGGCATTATTGCTAAAGTCAGCAATGTCTGTGCGCAAAACGGTGTGAATATCATTGATATCAGCCAATCGGTTTTGCAGGATATGTTTGTCATGGTCATGCTTACCGATATTTCTAATGCAACTTGTTCTTTTAAAGATTTTTCAGAACATCTGCAAGCATTGGGAAAAGAAATTGGTGTGGATATTCATGTTATGCACGAAGATATCTTTAACTCCATGCACCGAATTTAAAGGAGTTTCATATGATTAATCTGAATGATATTTTAGAAACCATACAAATGATAAATCAGGAAAACCTGGATATACGAACGGTTACAATGGGCATTTCCTTGTTGGATTGCGCCGATTCGGATATTCATCGTTCTTGTGAAAAAGTTTACGAAAAGATTACACGCTTGGCAGGTAATTTGGTACAGACCGGATGCGATATTGAAACAAAGTACGGGATCCCGATTATCAACAAGCGTATTTCTGTTACCCCTATTGCAATGTTAGCAGCCGCTTCCGGCGGTAATCCTGTTTTATATGCAAAAGCGCTTCAGCGTGCGGCTGACGCAACAGGCGTTAACTTTATCGGCGGATACTCTGCATTGGTACAGAAAGGTTTTTCCGCTGGTGATATTGAACTGATCCGTTCTATTCCGGAAGCGTTGAGTGAAACCGACAATATTTGTTCGTCGGTCAATATCGGTTCTACCAAAGCAGGAATCAATATGGATGCCGTAAAGCTGATGGGTCAAGTTATTCGACAAACGGCTGAAATCACCGCTGATCGCGATTGCATTGGTTGTGCAAAGTTGGTTGTATTCTGCAACGCACCGGAAGATAATCCGTTTATGGCGGGCGCGTTTCACGGTGTCGGGGAACCGGATTGCGTTATTCATGTCGGTGTATCCGGTCCGGGTGTGGTTAGATGTGCCTTGCAGAAATGTCCTGATGGGGATTTTGGCGAGATCGCTGAAGTCATTAAAAAAACTGCCTTTAAAATTACCCGTATGGGACAGTTAGTCGGTACAGAGGCTTCGGCTCGATTAGGCGTGCCTTTCGGTATTGTTGATTTGTCCTTGGCACCGACTCCTGCGGTGGGCGACTCAGTTGCCTACATTTTAGAAGAAATGGGTTTGGAAAAATGCGGCATTCACGGTACTACTGCCGCGTTGGCGCTGCTGAATGACGCCGTCAAAAAAGGCGGTGTCATGGCATCTTCCTCGGTTGGAGGACTATCAGGCGCCTTTATTCCCGTGACTGAAGACGCAGGCATGATTCAAGCGGCGCGTTCCGGAGACCTATCTATTGAAAAATTAGAAGCCATGACAGCGGTTTGTTCGGTGGGATTAGATATGATTGCCGTTCCCGGAGAAACTCCCGCCGAAACCATTTCCGCTATTATTGCTGATGAAGCCGCCATTGGAATGGTCAATTCAAAAACAACCGCTGTGCGGTTGATTCCGGCAATCGGGAAAAAAACCGGTGAAGAACTTTCCTTCGGCGGACTTTTAGGCTCCGGTCCAATCATGCCGCTTCATTTAGACAGAAGCTGTAAAAAGTTTATTGATCGCGGCGGCAGAATCCCCGCGCCATTGCAAAGTTTAAAAAATTAAGCGATAAAAAATGTCCGCAAAAAACGCGGACATTTTTTTAGTCTTCAGATGCTTCCTTTTCCATTAATTGATCCATAGAAATCAAGACTTTTCGCGGTTTAGAGCCTTCATACGGTCCGACAATACCGCGTTGCTCCATTTCGTCAATGATCCGGGCGGCGCGTGCATAGCCGAGCTTCAAACGCCGCTGTAACAATGAGGTTGATGCTTGTCCGTTCTCCACTACAACACGAATAGCTTCTTCCAACATCGGATCATCATCCGGAGCGTCTTCAGGCAGACCGGTTTTCTTTTGCTTTTCCATTGCGGCCTGGCGTTCAATTTCTACCATAATATTATCATCGTAATCGGCTGAACCGCCATGTTTAATAAAATCGACGACAGCTTCGACCTCTTCATCGCTGACAAAACATCCCTGAACACGATTCGGTTTCGTCGCGCCAACCGGGTTGAAGAGCATATCTCCCCTACCAAGCAACTTTTCTGCACCGCCGGTATCCAGGATCGTACGGCTGTCGATTTGAGAGGAAACGGCAAAAGCAATTCTGGTCGGGATATTGGCTTTAATAACGCCGGTAACAACATCGACCGACGGACGCTGTGTGGCAATCAAAAGGTGCATTCCCGCCGCACGCGCTTTTGCGGCAATACGGTTGATGGAATCTTCCACTTCACCGGGTGCGGTCATCATCAAGTCTGCCAACTCATCAATAATAATAACAATATGCGGCATTTTTTGGACTTCCGGCTCATCTGTTAAGGTTTCAACCAATTTGTTATATCCGGCAATATCGCGTACGCCACGATCCGAGAACATTTGATAGCGTTTTTCCATCTCGCTGACCGCCCAACCGAGCGCGCCTGCCGCTTTTCGCGGATCGGTAACAACCGGAACCAAAAGGTGCGGAATACCGTTATAAACCCCTAATTCTACCACTTTCGGGTCGATCATCAAAAGCTTTACTTCATCCGGTTTTGCCTTGTAAAGCAGACTGACAATAATTGAATTGATACAAACAGACTTACCGGAACCGGTAGCACCCGCAATCAAGCCGTGCGGCATTTTACCGATATCAGCGATAACGACATTGCCGGCAATATCTTTTCCCATGGCAACCGAAAGCTTGCTTTTGGCCGATACAAAAGAAGGCGATTCAATGATTTCGCGTACGCCCACCGTGGCAGTAAGTTTATTCGGCACTTCAATACCGACAGCCGCTTTATTCGGAATCGGTGCTTCAATGCGTACACCCGCAGTGGCAAGATTTAAGGCAATATCATCGGCAAGGTTGGTGATTTTACTGATTTTAACACCGGCACATGGTTGTAATTCATAACGAGTAACAGTCGGACCTCTGCAGATATCAACAATTTTGGTTTCCACACCAAAACTGCGCAGGGTTTCAACCAGGTGCTCTGCGGTTTTATCCAATTCCGCTGCCGCTTGACGCCCATCTTCATACTTTGGAGCGTGCAAAAGCGAGATCGGCGGGAATCTGTATCCCTCATCCTCGGACATGACCATTCCACCGGAGATTTGCTCGGAAATTTTCATTTCTTCCCGTTCTAATTCTGCTTGGGTCATGGTTACAGCTTCTTTTTTGGCGGTATCAATAGCGTAGTCTATTTTTTTCTTATCCGATGCGCCCTCCGGTTCGTTCGGCAATTCTTCTTGTTCAGCGTCATCCGTTCCGTGATATGTATGGAGGACCTTTTTTTGTTTATCACTTAATGATTCCGTTTCCTTCGTGTTTGGTTTTATTTTTCTTTCGTCAATCGGAATATCTATATTGACTTTCTTTTTACCGAAAGCTTTTTGATCCGTTTTGGATTCATCGTCACGGTTGGCATCCATTCTTGCCTTTACCCGTTCAGAAAAGCCTTCCATCGGCTTTTCCATTTTGCCGAAGAACAACGCCAAGTCAAATCCTGTCAAAAAAATCAGCAAAACAAAAATCAACAGGACAAAAGTAATGATTGCGCCTGTTTTCCCAAAAGCTCGGAAAATCGGATTGCCGATCAGGGCGCCCAGTAATCCGCCGTCATATTTTGAGATGGTAACAGAATACGCATTTGCTAAATGTTTGCCAAAGGATTCCTCTACGGTTGTGTTTGTCATAATAACATCGGTAAAGCCAGCAATCAATAATCCGAGCACGGAAAGTTCTATTTCCTTTAATTGAAACGCTTTTGAATTCTTTTTTGCAACACACAAAACAGAAATAACCAAAAACATAAA
>JAFWUH010000067.1 GCA_017524165.1 Clostridia bacterium
GTGAAAGATTTACTCTGACGTGCCACCCGTACGAGCCGTGCCTGTATATCACTGACGAGGACGGCTGCAAGACGGCGGTACACAACGCCTTTGATCCGTCCGACGTCCTGGACGCTTTCAGTAGAGGCGAAACCATTGGATCGATCACGGGTCGAGAATACGACGCGCCGGATTTTTGCAGAATGGTCGAATACGCCGCCGGTATGTCGGATATAGGCATTAACGACGCGGAAGTTGTGCTCAGCTTTGACAAAAAGCGGGAAGAGACTGTAAAAAAGAAGAAAGAAAAAGAAAATTCAAAGAGTGAGCCGTTTCACCCCGAAGCGACGTGCGTCATATACGATGATCCGGTGTATCGCGTCATCGACGAATACCCGGACAGAGCTGTCGAGTATTGCCTTGTCAAAAACGAACATATCGCAAGCGGAAGAAACGCACACTGGTACGCACTGATGTGGGCGAGCCGGGTCCTGTTCTTCGATGGCGAGGAAAAGATTTGGCGCTACGACTGCGGCGGCGCGGAGGGAAAACCGATCACCGCCGACGCTTTCTTTGCCGCCGCAAACGAAAAACGCGGAACGAATTACCGCGGCGCGTTCTTATATCCGCCGCACGGCGGTTGGTTCAGAGGCACGGATTTCGACCGTGTGAACGCCGCCCTGTTCCCGAACGGGATGGACGGGCTTGAAGTTTATGAATGGACGACCGACTGGTCGGAATTCTTCGACGACGGTCACGAGTGGTGGGGCGCGCTGTGCTTTACCGTGTACGACAAGACTCTCGACCGCTTTGCGGTGATTATGGCGTCGGCAACGGATTGACGAATTCCGGTTTGTCGGGATAAATGAATTGTTGATATTCTGTTGAGCTATTTTGTTGTTGTAAAACGAGCATTCTTGAACATATTGAAATAGCGTCTAAAATCTCAATTTTACGTCATTTTCGCTCGTGGGCTATTCTGTCTGTTAATCCCAGAAAAAAGGCAAGTCTTTCGACTTGCCTTTTTCAATCATATCCGTTCCTGTCAGAACGGGAGATATGGCTTTCGCTATAATATACACTGATGCGTATGAAGGAACGAATATTATATATATTGCGACGAAGGCGCAATATATCATGCGGCGCAAGCGGTGGTTTTCACCGGAAAACGAGAATCACGGTCTTTGTAATGGATGTTTCACATAAAATGAATTTCGGAGGGATTATATGGAAGCGATCCGGATGTTTTTTCTACCAACAGTTTTACGATCCTTGACAGCGGTTTTGATTGGCGCACTGATCGGCAGTGAACGGGCACGGCACGGAAGAGCCGCAGGGATGAGAACGCACATTTTGGTCTGCTTAGGCGCATGTATGACATCTTTGACAAGTCTGTTTGTTTCTAATGTCTTGGGAAACGAAGGAGATGTTTTCCGTGTTCCCGCTCAAGTAATTTCCGGCATAGGTTTTTTGGGTGCAGGCATGATTATTTTAAAAAACAATAATGTAATCATGGGTCTTACCACCGCCGCAGGCGTTTGGGCAACAGGAACGATCGGTGTAGCCTTGGGATTTGGCTATTATATCGGTGCGTTTGTAGTGGCAGCACTGTTTCTTGCAACCATCATTCTTTTTGCCAAATTTGAGAAACACAAAAAGAGCACTGAAATTCTGTATGTTGAGTTGGACAATTTATATGAAGTCAACAATGTACTCAAAGCGTTTCGAGAAACCCTGCCCGAACCGTTCAGTTACCAGATTTTTGCGCCGAAAAGCAATTATCACGGACATATCGGCATCAACCTTGTGTTGGAACGGCACATTGATTTTGATGTTGCAAGTCTTTGCCTGTTGGAACATATTGCTTTTGCGATAGAAGAATAAATCAAAAATATCTTTAGCAATGAATAATGATTGTAAAAGATGTGCTGATAGACCGGAAGAGACAGCAATGTATGGGCAAATCTAAAAACAAAGCCCGAAAGTTGCAAGTGGCTTTATCTGCACCGCTTTTTTATGAAAAGAGTCAGGAAAAAAAGCCTGAACTATTAGAGAAACACAAGAAGCGTTTCGCACAGGAATGGAAGAATGGTGAAATAAAACGCTTTCATGGAATGTACCCAACCAGAGGCTGGGGACTGCGAAACATACTCTTTCAAGCCAAACTAACGGCAATAGCGATAAATCTTAAAAGAATTGAGGCTATAACGAGGGAGAACTCACCCACTTTTACCATTATTTGTCACATTTTGGAGAGCCCGTTCAAAAATTCCATTTTGAAAAACAAATTGACAGAATCAGTCATTTTTTGATCCCCATAAAATACCTTTTTTCAGTGGTTTTGGACGGTTGCGTGTCTTGCCAATCCTTTGCAATCCTGCAACAAAAAAAGCTCTGCCGAAGCAGAGCTTTTTTCTAATACCAATTAATGAGTTAAGAAGAACATTGCGGTAAAGAGGAGTGTAATTACCCAAGTACCGATCTTAACATCTTTGATCTTGCCGGTAAACACTTTGATGACGATGTGAGAAAGTAAACCAAACGCAATACCGTAAGAAATGTTATAGGTAAACGGCATCACAACAAGGGTCAGGAACGAAGGAACCGCAACCGAGGGGTTATCCCACTGAATATCCTTTACACAACCCATCATCAAAATACCAACATAAATCAACGCGGCAGAATAAGCGCAAGCCGGAATCAAAGAAGCGACCGGAGACAGGAAGGTTGCAATAAGGAACATTCCTGCGGTAACCATTGCAGTCAAACCGGTACGACCGCCGGCGGCAACACCTGCAGAGGATTCCACATAGGTGGTAACAGTAGAAGTACCGCAAGCAGCACCGGTGCAGGTCGCAATAGCGTCTGCTAACATTGCTTTATTCATATTCGGAACTTCTTCGTTGCCATCCGCGTCTTTTACCAGCATATTACCGCCGCGGCAAGCACCGTACAAAGTACCCATGGTGTCGAACATATCAACCATGCAGAATGCCAAAGCAGTAGTAGCAAAAGTAACTACCAAGCTGGTAACACTGTTCTTTTCAAGATAAGCAGAGAAGTCAAAACCTTCTGTAAAGACCTTGCCGAATGACATGGTGCCAAAATCTTTAAATGCTTTCAGCGGATTGAAAGAGAGCGAATCGGCAAATCCTTTATAGAAATCCGGAACGGTAAAGCCGAGTGCATAATACAAAATCGCGCCGCATAAAATACCCCAAAGGATGGCGCCTTTTACCTTTTTCTTGGACAAAATAGCAATGGTAAACAATGCAACAATGGTCACTAACAACGGCATAACACTTGCCCATGTTGCGCCGCCAAGCAGGTTAAAGGAAGCCAAAGTAACACCGGTAGCCGCATCTTTCGCAACAATGCCGGAATCCTGGAAGCCCAAAAAAGCAATAAACAGACCAATACCGGCGGGAATAATTTTACGAACACGCTTGGGAATCGCTTCAAAAATCAACTTGCGCAAACCGGTAGCGGTCAACACAATGAAGATCAAACCGTCTACCAATACGAACAACAAGGCGTTCGCGTAGGTGAATCCCAAGCCAAAGCATACAGTATAAACAAAATACGCATTCAAGCCCATACCGGAAGCTTGTGCCAAAGGAAGATTGGCCAACAAACCAATCAGAACCGTTCCGACAACTGCCGAAATAGCGGTTGCGATGTAAATTGCGCCGTAGAAAGCACTTGCTTCCGCACTTCCCTCGGGTTGCAAGGCTGAGAACATACCGGGGTTGACCATCAGTATGTAAGCCATTGCCATAAAGGTTGTGATACCGGCAACGATTTCGGCACGAACCGTTGTGCCATTTTCTTTCAAGTGAAACAACTTCTCCATTCAAACATCCCTCTCATTTTATTTGAATTAAAATGTTTTTGCCGTCACTCTTCGGCAAAATACTCTATTATTATACTTTTTTTTCACATCTTGTCAACTAACAAATGGCAAAAATATTGATTTTTTTCATAAAATAGAGTACAATATTTTCACATTCATCAGAAAGGAAGCCGCAACATGTCGCGATTTTGGATTCAATTAGCCGGTCTTCGTATTGAAGTAAACGCTCTTTGTCAAACGACCGAACGATTCTTTGCCGACTACCTTATTGACGCTTGTGTTGCGGACTTTTCTGTTTTGGTCGAGGAATGCGATATTGACCAAGAGAAAAAAATCGTTCAATCCCAATATCACCGCGAAAGAAAAACGCCGCCCCGCTGTTCAATCGAAGAATTGGAAGAAACCGTTGTGCACCGTAAAATTGCACAGCATCTTCCTTTTTATCACGCGTTTGTGTTTCACGGTTCTGCCGTAGCGGTGAAGAACCGTTGCTTTATTTTTGCCGCCGTTTCCGGCACCGGAAAAACCACCCATACCGATCTGTGGTTGAAAAACATTCCGGGCAGTTTTGTGGTGAACGGCGATAAACCGATCCTGCGGATGGAATCGGACGGCGTTTATGTGTACGGTACTCCATGGATGGGTAAAGAAGGAATGGGTTGCAATCAAAAAGTACCGCTGCACGCCGTCTGTTTTCTTTCGCGCGGCAAGGAAAACATCATTGTTCCCTGCTCTTTTTCCGACATTGTCCCCCGATTTCTGGGGCAGATTTATCGTCCGCATCACCGTGAGACGATCCTGCAAAC
>JAFWUH010000068.1 GCA_017524165.1 Clostridia bacterium
AATCTTTGTTTCTTCAAACCATACGCCGGTCAAAACGATCAATCCGTGGGTGATCTCGGCAAGCTGATGAATCAAATCATCAATATACGCCTTGGTATAAGGACCGTCCCGATATGGAATACCCAACATAAAACAAGCTTCTGTAATATTCGGCGTGATCATATCAGCCATTTTGCAAAGCTGAAGCATTTCCTTTGGAAAATCGTTCGGGAAACCACCGTAAAGTTTTCCATTATCTGCCATAACAGGATCGACAAAAATTTTTGTGTTGGGCGTTTGAATCAGTGATATAGCGGATTTTACCAGTCCAACCTGCTCTTTGGAACCAAGATACCCTGTGTAAACGGCATCGACCTGTATATTTTCCTTTTTCCAATGCTCTGCGACGGGGAGAATATCTTCAGTCAAGTCACGAAAAGTATACCCGGAAAAACCACCGGTATGTGTCGACAAAACGGCAGTCGGAATAACCGGTGTTTCAAACCCTGCCGCCGATAACACAGGTAATGCAACTGTTAAGGAACATTTCCCGAAGCATGAAATATCATGAATTGCCGCAACGCGTTTTTGCAACATTATAAAAACCTTTCCTATCGTTTATTTTTTTTAGATAGTTTTTTAGGACAAATATCTTCTAAAGGACATTGATCGCAACGGGCGTTCCTTGCTGTGCAGATATCCCGACCGAAGTGTACGATACGATGACAAAAATCACCTGATTCCTGCGGCGGCAATAACGGTCTCATTTCTCTTTCGACCTGAAGCGGATTGGTTGTATTCACCAAACCGAGGCGATTGCAAATACGGATAAAATGCGTATCGGTGACCACGGATGGCTTACCGTAAATATCGCCGCAGACAAGATTTGCGGTTTTTCTGCCCACACCGGGCAACCGTGTTAAATCTTCTATCGTATCGGGGACCGTTCCGTCAAATTCCGAAACGATCATTTGCGCGATTCCGATCAAATCCTTTGCTTTTGTTTTATAAAGTCCGCAGGTTTTGATCAATTCTTCTACCGAGGAAAGCGGTGCATTTGCCATACTGACGGCATCAGGATAGTTATTAAACAAATCCGGCGTTACCAAATTGACCCTGGCGTCGGTACATTGCGCCGAAAGACGGGTTGCAATCAAAAGTTGAAATGCATCCTGATATTGTAGAGAACAAACCGCTTCCGGGTATAAATCCTTCATCCGCCGAACGGCTTCCAAAGCTCTTTCTTTTTTACGCACGGGAAATGTCCTCTAATTTCAAATCATTCTTTTTGATTAAATTCATCTTTCGCATTCCTTCGGCAATACCAAGCGAAAGAAGTGCCGGTAAAACAAACTGCATTGCGAGAATTTCAAGCAAAGCTACAACAGGTTCCATTCCGCCGGATATCATGGATTCATAGCTCATAAATTGACCGACCAATCCCGCTGATCCCATCCCCGAACCGACGGCATTGCTTGTCATTTTCAGCCAAGCGGCGGAAACAGGACCTAAAATCGCACTGGAAAGAATTGACGGGATCCAAATCAACGGATTGCGGATAATGTTCGGCATCTGCAACATGGAGGTACCTATACCCTGTGCGATCAATCCGCCGATTTTATTTTCACGGTAG
>JAFWUH010000069.1 GCA_017524165.1 Clostridia bacterium
AATTTGAACGGCGTTTGTTTGAGTTTTTGGACTATGCCGTGCCGCTTTATATTAAAGAAGGAAAAAGTCAATTAGTGATCGCGATGGGTTGTACCGGCGGAAAACACCGTTCGGTTTTGTTTGCGGAACATGTTTGCAAGCATTTGAAAGCACAGGGATTTTCCGCGTCCGCCCTACATCGTGATATTTTGAAAAAATAAAAAAGAAACGGAAAATTCATCCATGTCTTTTTGTACAGATGTGAAAAATGAATTGATTGCAAAAAGACCGCCGAAATATGGTAAACCGATTTTATTGTACGGTTTTATGTTGTTCGGACGGTCTTTTTCTTATCATAGAATCGGGATACAAACCGGCAACAAAACGGTGGCGGATTATTACGCCGCCTTATTACATGAGGTGTACGGCGTCACGCCGGCAGAGGCAACCGGCGGCGGTGCCCGACCGACCTATCGTGTTTCGGTGCCGTCTGAAGCCGATCGACTCGCTATCTTGGCGTCGGTCGATTTCGGAATGACAGAATCGGTGATTAACCGGGAGTTTTTTGAAAATCACCGCGCGGCGGAACTGTTCTTTCGCGGGGTATTTTTAGCCTGCGGAACCGTGAGTGATCCGGATAGACAATATCGCTTGGATCTTTCGGTTCGCACGGAAAAGACGGCGCGCGAACTGTTTGACTTGTTACAGGATTACGGCATGAATGTCTGCCTATCCAAACGCAACAGCGGATTTACCGTTTATTTGCGCAAACGGGAAGCTATTGAAGAATTTTTGGCATTGATCGGTGCTTCCGAACAATGTCTTGGCTTAATTGATTCCTCAATGATGAAGGAATTAAAAAATAATATCAATCGCAAGAATAACTGTGACTCGGCAAATATTTCCAAAACGGTTGAGGCTTCGCTGAAACAACGCAACGCGATTGCATTGCTGGAATCGCTTGGGCGCTTGGAAAGTCTGCCGCCGGAACTGTACAGCGTGGCACTATTGAGGAAAAATCATCCCGAAGTGTCCTTGCGGGAACTGTGCCGGTTAAGCAATGAACCGATCTCCGGCTCGGGCATGAATCACCGGTTGCAGAAAATTATACAGCTGGCGGAGGAAATCGCCGTAAAATAATTCAGGGAAGGACGGTCAAAATGGATTTTGCACATTTGCATTTGCATACCGAATACAGTTTGCTGGACGGTTGCTGTCGGATTGACCGTTTGATCTCGGCGGTCAGGGAACGCGGACAGAAAAGCGTTGCCATCACCGATCACGGGGTATTGTACGGTGCGGTGGAGTTCTATAAAGCCGCCAAAAAACAGGGCGTTCATCCTGTTATCGGTTGTGAGGTCTATGTGGCGCCTCATTCGCGGCACGATAAGCAAAAATCCCCCGACGGGGATTACAGTCATTTGGTATTACTCTGCGAAAATAATCAGGGATATCAGAATTTGATCCGGCTTTGTTCCTTGGCTTTTACCGAGGGGTTTTATAACCGTCCGCGGGTCGACCGCGAATTGTTGGAACAGTATCATGAGGGACTGATTGCACTGTCGGCGTGCCTGGCGGGAGAAATTCCGAAGGCACTTCGTCTGCGCGATATGGATCGGGCACGGCAAACGGCACAATGGTATCAGCGGGTTTTCGGCAAAGAAAACTTCTTCCTGGAATTGCAGGATCACGCGTTGGCGGAACAGCAACAAATCAATCCGTTGCTCATCCGCTTGTCCCGGGACTTGGATATTCCGCTGGTGGCGACCAACGATGTGCATTATATTGAGCCGGAAGACAGCCGGATGCATCAAGTGTTGCTTTGTATTCAAACCGGCTCGAAGTTGGGCGAAGAAAGCGGACTGGAGTTTAAAACCGAAGAATTTTATTTGAAAACCGCCGAACAGATGGCGGCATTATTCCCGGAGGTGCCCGAAGCGATTCAAAACACGGTTCGCATTGCCGAACGCTGTCAGGTGGAGTTTACCTTCGGTCAGATCAAACTGCCGTATTTCGATACGGCGGGGCGCGACCATTTTGAGTATTTTTCGTCCCTGGCAATCGACGGTATGAAACGGATCTACGGCGAACATCCGCCCAAAGAGGTGACCGAACGGCTTTCTTATGAACTGTCGGTCATTCAAAAAATGGGTTATGTGGATTATTTTCTGATCGTGTGGGATTTCGTGCATTTTGCCAAAAGCAGGGGTATTCCGGTCGGACCGGGGCGCGGTTCCGGCGCCGGCAGTCTGGCGGCGTACTGCGTCGGCATTACCGGCATTGATCCGTTGCGGTATCAGTTGCTGTTTGAACGGTTTTTGAATCCCGAACGGGTTTCCATGCCTGATTTTGACATTGACTTTTGTGTGGCACGCCGTCAGGAAGTGATTGATTATGTCATCCGGAAATACGGCGAAGACCATGTGGCGCAAATCGTGACCTTCGGCACTATGGCCGCTCGTGCGGCGATTCGCGATGTCGGTCGCGTGATGGACATTCCGTATGCCGTTTGCGATAAAACGGCAAAATTGATTCCGCAATCCATCGGGATGACCATTGCCGAAGCGTTGTCTGTTTCTGCTGAATTAGCACAATTATATCAAAACGATGCGATGATTCATGACTTGGTCGATATGGCGCAGAAACTGGAGGGTATGCCGCGGCATGCCTCTACCCATGCGGCGGGGGTGGTGATCGCCGACCGCCCGGTCAGCGACTATGTGCCGTTAAGCGTCAATGACGGCGCAGTGGTCACGCAGTATACCATGACCGCTTTGGAAGAATTGGGCCTGCTGAAAATGGACTTTTTGGGTCTGCGGAACCTGACGGTTCTGGCAGAGGCGGAACGGAATATTCAGGTCGGGCATCCCGGCTTTTCTTTGTCGGAAATTCCTTACGATGACGCCGCGACCTTTCAATTGATGGCGCAAGGACATACCGACGGTGTCTTCCAATTTGAATCGGATGGCATGAAAAATGTACTGCGCCAGTTTGTGCCCGAACGCATGGAGGATCTGATCGCGATCCTCTCCCTCTACCGACCGGGTCCGATGGACTCGATTCCGAAATATATCCATAACCGTCATCATCCGCAGGATGTGACCTATGATACACCGCTTTTGGAGCCGATTTTAAAGGTGACCTACGGCTGTATTGTCTATCAGGAACAGGTCATGCAGATTTTCCGCAGTCTGGCGGGCTATTCCTTCGGACGGGCTGATGTGGTGCGGCGTGCAATGGCAAAAAAGAAACATGAGGTCATGCGTAAAGAACGGAATGCCTTTCTATACGGAGAAACCGATGCGGCGGGAAATGTCGTTTGCGAGGGTGCGATTCGCCGCGGAGTGCCTGAACCGGTTGCACAAAAGATTTTTGATGATATGTCGGCATTCAGCTCCTATGCGTTTAATAAATCCCATGCGGCGGCATACGCCCATGTGGCATATCAAACGGCTTATTTGAAATGTCATTATCCCGCGGTGTATTTTGCGGCTTTGTTGACAAGTGTATTGGACAGTGCAGGAAAAATCGCGCAATATTCCGCCGAATGCAAACGAATGGGAATTGCGGTTTTACCGCCCCATGTAAATGAAAGCTCTTTGGGATTTGTAGCAACAAAACAGGGAATTCGATTTGGCTTGTTAGCAATTAAAAATCTTGGACGCGGCGTCATTGAACACTTGATTGAGGAACGGAAAACCGGCGGGAAATACACCTCGTTTTATGATTTCTGCCTGCGGAATTACGGACGGGAACTTAACCGCCGTGCGTTAGAAGGGCTGATTAAAAGCGGCGCAATGGACGGTTTGGCGGAAAACCGCCGTCAGATGATTTTTCACATGGATACCGTGTTAGCGGTCGCCGAGGAAGAAAAGCGGTTTTCGGGAGACGGACAATTGAATATGTTTGGCGAAGCCGGGGAAAAAAGCGAACTGAAATTGGAACCGGTTGCCGAAATGCCGAGAAAAGAACTGTTGGCAATGGAAAAAGAGGTCACCGGTCTGTATCTGTCCGGACATCCGATGGAAAGCTATGCCGGCTTTGTTGCACGCGGTCATTTCACGCCGATCGCTGATTTGTTGAAACAACGCGGCATTGACGGCAGACGGGTGACGCTGGTGGGCGTTATCGGGGAAGTACGGGTTCGGCAACGCAAAAATCAATCGGTCATGGTCAGCACATCGCTGGAAGATCGGGGCGGCATGATGAATATGACCGTTTTTTCGGACGGATACCGTAAATATCGTAATTTGTTGACGCCGGGCAATGTGGTGATCGCGGCGGGCAGGATTTCTGAACGGGAAGACCGTGAACCGGAACTGATTTGCGAAAGTTTGAAGGATCTGCCGGAGGATGCCGCGACCGTGCAACAGAAAAACTCGAAAAGCGGACTTTATCTGCGCGTTAGCGATACCGCATCGCCGGAATTTGTTGCGGTGCGCGCGATCTTAGCTGAATTCCCCGGTGAAAACTGCGTTTTTGTGGTCTGTACCGAAAACGGGAAACGGTTGCAGGCACCCAAACAGTTATGGGTGCGTAAAGAGGATCGGCTGACCGAAAAATTGGTGAAACAGTTAGGAAAAGAAAATGTAAAATGGGTAGGATCATAATTTTATTTTACCTTTTTTCAAAAAATGATTGAATATTTGAGGTTGTTATGTTATAATAAATTTCAATGTTTTTTTGGAGATGATACAGAATGAAAACCATCGGTGTTCTTACAAGCGGCGGTGACGCACCGGGAATGAATGCGGCTGTTCGTTCGGTTGTCAGAACAGCAATTTCTCTCGGAATGACCGTAAAAGGAATTCGCAGAGGATATAACGGCTTGATCGACGGTGATATGATTGATTTAGATGCTCGTTCGGTTTCGGATACGATCCAACGCGGCGGCACTTTCCTATATACGGCAAGAAGTCCTCGTTTTAAAACCGAAGAAGGTATGCAGGAAGCGATTGCCAACTGCAAAAGAGAAGGAATTGAAGGCATTGTCGTCATTGGCGGCGACGGTTCTTACCGTGGCGCACGGGATTTGTCGGAACGAGGCATTCCCTGCATCGGGATCCCCGGTACCATTGATAATGATATCTCTTCTACCGATTATACGATCGGCTTTGATACGGCGATGAATACGGCAATGGAAATGGTCGATAAACTGCGCGATACCTCTCAATCACATGATCGTTGCAGCGTGGTACAGGTCATGGGTCGGCATGCCGGCTATTTGGCATTGCAGACCGGTATAGCCGTCGGTGCGGCTGCCGTTTTGGTGCCGGAAATTGAAACGGATCTCTCGGAAGTTATCGAAAAAATCCGTCATACCAATGAATCCGGCAAGAAGCACTTTATTGTTATCGTGGCAGAGGGATATAAAACCGATGTTCAGACCATTGCCAAAATGATTCAGGAACAAACAAAAATTGAAAGCCGTGCAACGGTACTCGGCCATGTTCAGCGTGGCGGCAGTCCGTCGGTGCGTGACCGCGTGATTGCAACCGAAATGGGCTATAATGCGGTACAATTGCTTTCTCAGGGAATCGGAAACCGCGTGATCTGTTATCAAAAGGGCGATATCATCGACCGCGATATTTTTGAGGCTTTGTCGATGACCAAAACCTTGGATCATAAGATGTTTGAAATTTCAAATGTGACTTCTATTTAAGGTCAATGAAGTTGAAAGGGTGGCACAATATTAAAATACTGCCGCCCTTATTTTTTGTGATTTTGCAATAACGATAATCTTTACGGTTTTTTGGGTGAAGATATGGGTTTTATGGAGTTGTTTTTGCTGGCATTCGGACTCGCAATGGATGCCTTTGCGGTTTCGGTTTGCAAAGGCTTGGCACTCAAACGGGTTACCGTAAAAAATGCCATGATTTGCGGCGCTTGGTTTGGTGGTTTTCAGGCATTGATGCCTTTTTTAGGCTATCTTGCGGGGTCGGGGTTTGAACGGTTCGTCGACGCGGTCGCGCCGTGGATTGCGTTTGCGCTGTTGGCGCTGATCGGCGGGAATATGATTCGCGAAGCTCTTTTGGAGGATGAAGAACAAGCCGATGCCGGCTTGGATTGGAAAACGATGTTTTGGATGGCAATCGCAACCAGTATTGATGCGCTGGCGATTGGCATCACCTTTGCCTGTGTGCCTTTAAGATTGGTTGCGGCGAATGGATGGACCAATTTGTTGATTGGCGTTGGAGTCATTGGGGTCATTACCTGTGTTTTGTCCTGCATCGGCGTGAAAATCGGTAATGTTTTCGGCACACAATACCGTGCCCGTGCGGAACTGTTCGGCGGGGTCATTTTAATTGGCATCGGATTGAAAGTTTTAGTTGAGCACTTTATTAATATAAGATTTTCTTGACAAAAAGAGGAAAAAGATTATAATAATAGATAGGTATTTTCAGTTATGGTAGGAGGAAAAATTGTGTCTATTTTGGTTACCGGCGGTGCCGGATATATCGGAAGTCATACCTGTGTGGAAATGTTGAATGCGGGTTTTGATGTTGTTGTTATAGATAATTTGGATAACAGCAGTAGCGAATCTCTTCGTCGGGTGGAACAGATTACCGGGAAAAAATTGCGCTTTTACGAAAAAGATTTGCGCGACCGCGACGCGTTGCGTGAGATCTTTCGTGAAAACAATATTGAAGCTGTAATCCATTTTGCCGGACTGAAGGCGGTTGGCGAATCGGTACAAAAACCGATCAAGTATTATGTCAATAATTTGGAGAGCACGCTGACTTTAATTGAAACCATGACCGAGTTCGATGTAAAACGATTGGTTTTTTCCTCCTCGGCTACGGTTTACGGTGTTGCCAAAGAAATGCCGTTAAAAGAGGGTATGCCTCTCGGCGCCATCAATCCTTATGGCAGAACAAAGCTGTTTATCGAGGAAATCTTCCGCGATTTGTTTGTTGCCGATAAAGACTGGTCAATCGCATTGCTTCGTTATTTCAATCCGATCGGCGCGCATAAAAGCGGCTTGATCGGGGAAGATCCAAAGGGCATCCCCAATAATTTGATGCCTTATATTTCACAGGTTGCGGTCGGTAAGTTGAAAGAGTTGCATGTCTTCGGCAATGATTATGATACAGTGGACGGCACCGGCGTACGCGATTATATCCATGTGGTCGATTTGGCGTTGGGTCATGTAAAGGCCGTCGAATGGGCGTTGAAAAATAAGGGATGTGAGGAAATTAACCTCGGTACCGGCAAGGGCACCAGCGTGTTGCAGTTGAGAGAAGCTTTTGTAAAGGCTTCCGGTGTAGAAGTTCCGTATGTTATTGATCCGCGCCGTCCGGGGGATCCGGATGAGGTCTATGCGGATGCATCCAAAGCGTTGCGCTTGTTGGGTTGGAAGACCGAGCGTGGCATTGACGAAATGTGCGAAGACACATGGCGTTGGCAAAACAATAATCCTAACGGTTTTGATAAATAAGTATTAATCGCCGCCGCCTGCCGGGACATCAGGTGGCGGCAAATCTCCGCCTGTGGCGCAGCTGGATAACGCAGCAGATTCCGATTCTGAAGAACGGGGGTTCGAATCCCTTCGGGCGGGCCATGATTATCGCTTGAAAAAGCAAAAACCGAGAAAACCCATGATTTATCAAGGGCGCTGAAAAAGGTATGTTTTTCGCAAAAGAAAGGCATACCTTTTTCATATGTGAGAAAAAGCAGCAATTTTTTTATCAACGAGGCGGCATCGGAAGAATCCGGTGCCGCCTCAAATAATAGACGGTAACTGCAGTTAAAAAGAGAAAACAATTGAAAAATAATGTTAAAATATGGTATACTAACCTCAAACCGACGGCGGTGCAACGCCACTGAAATGCCAAAGGCATTGGATGGAGATAGATATCGGGTTTTCTATAATGAAAATAACAGAGCACCAAAGCGCACAAATTTTGGAAAGAGTATAAGAATATGAGCATGCAAAAATCGGTCAGAGATAAGGTCTTGGAATATGTTAAGCAAAAGTATGGCACCGAGCCGGAATATCTTTGGATGAGGTTTCCCAGATATGCGGTTTTCCGTCATCCGAATAATTGCAAATGGTATGCATTGATCATGGATGTTTTGCCGGAAAAACTGGGGTTATCGGGGAAAGAACGGATCGATATTTTAAATGTAAATTCAGGCGATCCGTTGCTGACAGAGCTATTGATCCAACAGCGTGGATATAGTCGAGGATACCATTTCAGCAGGGGAAATTGGATATCTGTCTTGCTCGACGGAACGGTTCCGTTTGATCAAATCTGTCACCGTATAGATGAAAGTTATACGGTGACGGCATCCAAATCCAAAAGGTAGTATTACGGGTCAAGAAGTAAGGAGGGGGCACAATGTCGCGGTTTGTGGCGTTCGATGTTGAAACACCGAATCGCAAAAATGATCGAATGAGCGCGATCGGGATCGCCGTTATAGAAGACGGCGTTATTGTGGAGGAATTCAGCTCTCTTATTGATCCGGAAACGCATTTTGATCCTTTCAATACAATGCTTACCGGAATCAACGGGGAAACGGTATGCCATGCACCGACATTTCCCCAAGTTTGGACAAAGATAGAAACGATGATGTCCGGGGGATTGCTGATTGCCCATAATGCGGTATTTGACATGGGCGTTCTCAAAAGCTGTCTTCGGGATTATGCCGTGCCGTGGAAACCCTATGTGCGGTATTGCTGTACGGTGCAAATGGGCAGGCGGCTTTTGCCGGGAATGAAACATAATCTTAATATTCTGTGCGATTATTACGGGATTCCGCTCGACCATCATCAGGCATCCAGCGACAGCCGTGCCTGTGCGGAAATATTTCTCCGTTATTTGGCGGACGGTGCGGATGTAAAGCAGTTTATCAGAACCTATTCGTTCAACCTGTAGAAAAGAGGAAAATGATGAGAGACGATATTTGCACGATACCGATCAGTGAAGTGTTTGAAAAGCAGGACGGATGTCCGCTTTGTCGAATGTATCGAACGGTGGAGGAACGGATCCTCGACTATATTTTGGGAGACGCTATGATGGAACCCGATGTGCGCCTGGAAACCAACCGTCTCGGCTTTTGCGGGGATCATTTTGAAAAGATGTACCGTCGCCGCGGCAGATTACAGTTGGCGTTGATGTTGGAAACCCACATCAAAGAGGTTGAAAAGGGAATTTTTGCGAAAAAACTCTTTTCTAACGATTGGAAAAAAGGGAAGAAAGCATACGATGTGATAGACAGTTGTTTCGTTTGCGAAAAGGTGGAATGGGGCACCTCCCGTATGCTGGATACCGTTTATCGTTGCTATGAAAACGAACGCGAATTTCGGGAATTGTTTAATGGACAGCCTATGTTTTGCTTATCGCATTATCAGCAATTGATGGCGGGAATTGAGAAAAGGAAAATGCCGAGATACGGCGGAGAAATGGCAAAGCATCTTACTGAAATTACGGGAGAATATGCCAAATCACTGTCGCAGGATATTTCAAAATATTGTTCTATGTATGACTATCGCAATAATGTGGAGGGCGCCGATTGGGGAAATTCTAAAGACGCGGTGGAACGCACGATTGCTTTTTTAAGTGAAAAGGACTTTACAAGGTAAGACGGTCGATTGGACGGGAATTTGATTACATAATGTCGAAAAAAGGGAAAAAGTGGATAACTTTTCGGCTTAAATCAGGCATTTATGCAACTTGCACACCGACTTATCCACATTTTTATGTTAACCTGAATAACCAAACACTTTTTTGTCCACAATAAGCATAGCGAACAGAAAGGATGGTTTGGATGGTTAAGGGTGTCAACAAAACAGTGATTGAGGTCAACGAGACGGGAAGTAAACTATTTGAAAAAATTGTTTTTTATGTCACACCGCAGTATGGGAGCCTCAGCGCAAAACGGTTGAAAAAAGCGGCGGGAGAGTTTACATTCAGTTTCGATAATTCCGAAAAGTGCAAAAGCTTGCGCAGTTGTATTCGCACGAAACGAATCAAACAAATCGCCTTTTTTTCCTTTTTAGGGATTCTTCTGGTCGGAACGGTTCTCACGGCGATTTTGTTTCGCTGAAGCAGGATTGTAAACAGATTGTAAAAAATGCAAGAAGAAGTCGGTTCTTCTTGCATTTTGTTTATAATATCCATATAATAGAAAAAAGGAAAATCTGTTTCTGCGGAATGGGGAAGTAAAATGAGTCAACTTATTCGGCGGGGTGCCGCGCTGTTTGGGCGTATCGTCTTGGTAACTGTGATGAGTCTGTTCATCTGTGTTTCTATGAGTGTATTGTGCACGGCAGGGTTTACACAGAAGATCGGTTATGAGGTATACGGCTATCAGGAAAACAGCGAAGAGGCGGTCTTGCTTTACAGGCACTATGATAAAGACGGCGAAGATACGCAAATGCAAGGCTTTGAAGATCAAGGGTATACGCTGAAAAAAACAGAGATCCGTTCGGACTTGGGAAAAACCGGAAATGCGGTTTACTTATCTGTAACACAAATTTTTTGTTTGATGATTTTAGCAATTTTTGTGTACCCGGATTTGTGGCAGTTGGGTGCAAAGGACAGTAATGCGGTACGGTTTAAGCATCAAGATGAAGATTGCCTCAAAGGATTAAAAATCGGCTTAATTTCCCAAATTCCGACTTTTCTCGGATGGGTCGCAACCGTGGCGCTTGCTTTGGGTGTAAAACCGCAAATGCCGGTTGCGCTGTATCGTTTCCTTAATTGCCAGTATTATTCGTTTATTCAGGTGATTTTCGGCTCGGCGCATGTGTTAGGGGACCTTTCGATTTGGCGGCTGATGTTGTTGCTCTTGCTGTTGGCGATCGTTCCGTTCATTGCTTGGCTGGCTTATCTGCTCGGCTATAAAGATTTTTCTATCAGTGAAAAACTGATTTATAAGAACAGTAAAAAACATAAGGGGTAAAAAAATGGCTGGTTTTTTCGGATTGTTTAATTATGAGAAGGAAGGGCCCGGCATTCGTAAGGACGGACCGAAAAAGAAGACATTTATCATCTTCTTTGAAACATTTTTTCGTAATTTTTGGAAGTTTATTCCAATCAATTTGTTTTACGCATTGCTGTCGTTGCCGGTTTTGACCGGCGGATTTGCTTCGGCTGGCATGACCAATGTTACCCGCAATATCGCACGGGATAAGCATTCTTTTGGTATCAGCGACTTTTGGGATACCGTCCGCAAAAATTGGAAACAGGCTTTGGGATTGGGCATTTTACGCGTGATTTCTTTCGCTTTATTGGGTTTTTCTTTCCGCTTTTATGCCTTTCAGGTCGGCGGGATCGGGTCAACCATCGGCGTCGGTATCTGCCTATCCTTATTCTTCATTTTTTCAGTGATGAATTTTTATCTGTGGACGCTGCTGATTACCTTTAAATTTTCGGTCAAACAGATGTTGGCAAACAGCTTTCGGTTCGTCTTTTTGAATTTGGGCAGAAATATTCTCTGCGGCGTCATTCTACTGCTGTGTGAAGCGGCTTATATTGCGATCCCGTTTTTATTCTTCCATCCGTTAGTCATTTTCTTTGAAACCATGTTTTTCTTCTGTACTTTCCCGGCTTTTCGGTATCTGTTGATTCAGTTCTGTACCTTCCCGTCGATCAAAAAATATATCATTGATCCGTATTACAAGGAACATCCCGGCGAAGATATCGAACGCCGCCGGGATTTGGGTCTTGAGGTGGAGGATCCAAATCAGTCTGATGAAGAGGAAGATTCTCAAGAAGACGAAGACGATCCTAACGCACCGGTCTTTGAAGACTAATTTTTCCGCATGCTTTTGCATATACTTTTCGTGAGGTGATTGCGGAATGTATTGCAGAATTGAAGATTTGAAAAATAAACAGGTGGTTTGCGTCAAGGACGGAAAGGTATTAGGCTATGTTTCCGATGTCGAATTGGACACCGAAAACGGCTCGTTAAGCGCAGTTGTGATTTTCGGTCGACCAAGGGTGTTTGGCGTGTTCGGGAAAAGTGATGATATTGTGATCCCGTGGCGGGATATTGAAGTGATTGGACAGGAAACCGTTTTGGTCAGTACCGATCCAACGCCCTATCTTCGGAATATCGTTTAATTAAAGTCTGATGAGAAAAAGCTTTCCTTCGCGTTATCGTCGGGGGAAAGCGGTTTTTTTGGAGGGGAAAATGGCAACTTCTAAAGAGTATGTTGAATTCGTCTGCGCGCAAATTGATGCTCCGTTTGCAATATGCTGCCGAAAAATGTTCGGAGAGTATATGATATACCTCGACGGCAAGCCGGCATTGCTTGTTTGCG
>JAFWUH010000070.1 GCA_017524165.1 Clostridia bacterium
ACAAACGCCGTTCAAATTCGACGCTTTCTGCAAAACCGAAGATATATTCTTCGATATCCTTGTCCAAGCCGGTTTGATGCTTTAACGATTCAATATAAAAAGGATTCGGCAGACAACGCACATCAAAAACCAGATCCGCCTCGGTATCGGCACCGTACTTAAAGCCAAAAGATTTACATTGAATATGCACCGTTCCGCGATCGTTCCCAATCACCAAATCGGTCAGCCGTTCCTTAAACTGCGCATTGGAAGTTTGACTGGTATCTACCACATAATCCGCCATTTGACGAAGCGGACGAACCATTTCCCGTTCCTCTGCCACGGCTTGAGAAAGCGGTATATCGTTGCGTTCGCACAGCGGATGCTTACGGCGGTTTTCCTTATAACGACGAATCAACACTTCGTTCGACGCATCCAAGAACAGAATTTTCAAATAAATGCCCGACTGTTTCAATGCGGCAACCACCGACTCTATGTTTTGAAACAAACTGCCGCCTCGGACATCGGTAATGACCGCCATCCGCGACAGCTCTCCGGCACCGTTTGCCGCCAAGTCGATCAAAGACGGAATCAGCTTTGGCGGCACATTGTCAATACAATAATAGCCTAAATCCTCCAACACATCGGCGGCGCGGGATTTCCCCGCCCCCGACATGCCGGTTACTAATAAGAGTTTCATCTTTTCTCCCCGTGTTTTTCCCCGATAAAAATAACTTCCGGCTGCAACAAAACCCCATCGGCTTTGTAGACCGTGTCCTGAATCTTTCGGATCAAGGTTTGCACATCTTCCGCTGTTGCATGACCTTTATTGATCACGAACCCTGCATGCTTTCGGCTGACTTCGGCATCCCCAACCGCCAAACCTTTCAGTCCGTTTTTCTCGATCAAAGCACCGGCAAAATACCCTTCCGGCCGACGGAATGTACTGCCCGCACTCGGATATTCAAGCGGTTGCTTGGCTTTGCGGCGGTTCATTAATTCTTCCATTTTTGCCGAAATCTCATCCCGGTTGCCCGGTTTGAGCTCCACCGTAACCGCGGTGATAATCCACGGTTTTCCCTGAAAGACGCTCTGCCGATAGCCGAGCATCATTTCCTCTTTGGCAACCGTTTTTTCAGTGCCGTCCGCGTTTAACACTTCGGCGCTGACAATAATATCTTTTATTTCTCCGCCATAGGCGCCGGCGTTCATCACCAACGCTCCGCCGACACTGCCGGGAATCCCGTAGCCGAATTCCAACCCGGCAAGTCCCGCGTCCCGCGCGGCGGTACAAAGCGCCGCCAAACTGCTGCCGGCGTCACAGCGGATGCGGGTTCCCATCACCGAGATTTCTTTCATTTCCGCCAAGGAAATCACCGCACCGGCAATTCCCTCATCCGCGACCAGAATATTGGACCCACGACCGATACAATAGTACGGTATTTTTTCTGTTGCAAAAATTGCGAGCACCTTTTTCAATTCTTCCGCCGAAGCGACCGAAACAAAAACATCCGCATTGCCGCCGATATGGAATGTTGTATGTTTCCACATCGGCTCGTTACAACAAAACGAAATACCGTTTTCCCTTAATCGACATGAAATTGCTTCTGAATTCATAGGTCCTCCTTGTTGACGGAACAAAAGTGCTCAGCGATAAACATCACCTAAAAACGCTGCACCGATAATACCGGCGTCATTGCCCAAAGCGGCGGCGCGAATAACGGTCTGTCGCGGGATATCACGCGCGTAGTTTTCACCGGTCACATAAGCGGCAACCGGTTGGATCAGCGTATCGCCCTCTTTGGAAATACCGCCGCCGATACAGACGATATCCGGCTGGAAAATATTGATAATATTTGAAATGCCAACCGAAACATATTCACAGTAGTGATCGACGACCATACGGCCGATCGGATCGCCCGCGCGCATGGCGTCAAAAGCGGTAATACCGCTGACCTTACTGATATCTCCTTCACACATTGCCCACATGGCACTGCCCGGATAACGGCACATTGCCTGTTTGGTCTGGCTGATCAATGCCGTCGCCGAAGCGTAGGCTTCCCAACAGCCGTGACGGCCGCAGGTACAGCGCTCGCCGTTCATGGCAATAACGGTATGTCCCAGTTCCCCGCCGGCATGGTTGGTGCCGGAATAAATCTTGCCGCCGAGAATAACGCCGCCGCCGACGCCGGTTCCGAGCGTCACCGCCACAAAGTTTTCGGCGCCTTTCCCCGCACCGGCAATATATTCTCCGTATGCCGCCGCATTGGCATCATTTTCAATAAAGAACTCTCTGCCGATACGCTCTTTCATCATTTTCACCATTTCAACCTGATGGAACTGTAGATTATTCGCATAGACGATCACACCGTTCACCGGGTCGATCGAACCGGGCGTACCGATCCCAAACTCGTCAATTTCCTCTATTTTTAAGCCTGCCGCCGCTACAGCCTCAAGGGTAACCACCGCCATATCGTCGGCAATTTTTTCAGCCGGACGAGGACTGTTGGTTTTGCGTTTTGCCGTTGCGATCACTTGAAAACTATCATCGACAACGCCGGCAACAATATTGGTTCCTCCGAGATCAATTCCTACTCTGTACATTTTATTTTCCTCCTGTTTTTTCTATTCCGTCATTATTGGTAAGTATCTAATCCGCCGTCTTTGGGGTTGGGCGAAAAATCATTCTTCATGCCAAGCCGGTTCAACAAATCTTCCGCCGCGTTATAGCCCATCTTCTTTTGGCGGCTGTTCATCGCGGCAACCTCAATGATAACGGCAAGATTTCGACCGGGCTTAACGGGAATGGTCAGGGACGGCAAGTCCAATCCCAAAATTTCGGTGGTATAGGTTTCCAGTCCCATCCGATCATAGGTCTTGTTCGTATCCCAAATTTCAAGGTTGATCACCAAATCAATCTTTTCGGTCAATTTTACGGCGCCGACGCCGAAGATCCGGCTGGCATTGATAATGCCGATACCGCGTAATTCAATAAAATGACGAATGTTATCCGGCGCCGAACCAACCAACGATTTCGCAGAAACCCGACGGATCTCAACCGCGTCATCGGCAATTAAACGATGCCCGCGCTTTACCAGCTCGATGGCTGTCTCACTTTTACCGACGCCGCTTTCACCAAGCAGCAGAATACCTTCGCCGTACACTTCAACCAGCACGCCGTGCCGTGTAATCCGCGGCGCCAAGTGCAGGCTCAAAAAGGCAATCAACGCCGAGGTGACCTCCGATGTGGAATCGCCGGTGCGTAACAGCGGCACACCGAATTCCCTTGCCGATTCAATATAGTAATCTGCCACCGCTAAATTTCTCGCCACAATGACCGCCGCCGGCTTTCTGGCAAAAAAATCCCGAATCCGTTCAACCGCTTTTTGCGGTGCAAAACGGTTTAAAAAGCTTTGCTCGCTCAAGCCGATGATCTGAATGCGTTTCTCATCAAAAAATTCATAATAGCCCGCCATCTGCAAACCGGGACGGTTGATTTCGGTTGTGGTAATAACCAACTCCTCCGCATTTTCGGGCAAAAACAAGGTTTCCAAAGAGAACTCGTCAATAATCCGTTTCAGCGGGACAGAATAGTCCGTTTTCAACGCGCGATACCTCCTCAATATCCTTTTTTTACTATTATACTATAAATTGTCGCGTTTTTAAATATAAATTTTTATTTTTTTCTGTATTTTTTCTTGCCAACCATTTAAAATAACGGTATAATAGGAAAAGTATGTTGGGAAAATGTGTCATTAAGTTGTCCTGACAAAGCAATTTTATCGGCAAAGTCCGATAGGGGGAAAATGCGATGAAACTCGGAATGGTCGGATTACCGAATGTTGGAAAATCCACTCTTTTTAACGCTATCACCAACGCAGAGGCGCAATCTGCCAACTATCCGTTCTGCACGATTGAGCCGAATATCGGCATGGTCAGCGTGCCTGATCCGCGATTGGAAGCATTGGCTAAAATATATCAGCCGGATAAATTTACACCGGCTGTCATTGAATTTGTTGATATTGCCGGACTGGTCAAAGGTGCCTCCAAAGGCGAAGGTCTCGGCAATAAATTTTTGGCAAATATCCGGGAGGTCGACGCGATCGTTCATGTAGTGCGTTGCTTTGAAGGCACCGATGTCATTCATGTAGAGGGCTCTGTCGACCCGATTCGCGACATTGAAACCATTAACCTGGAACTGATCCTTTCGGATTTGGAGGTCGTCAGTCGCCGTTATGACCGCACCAATAAAGCCATGAAGGGCGATAAATCCCTGGCAGGCGAGGTTGACTTTTTGAAACGGTTGACCGAACATCTGGAAAGCGGAAAGCCTGCCCGTTCCATGCCGATCAACGACGAAACCGAAGCCGCGGTGTTGAACACCACTCCCCTGCTTTCGGGCAAACCGGTCATCTACGCCTGCAATATGAGCGAGGATGACTTCATCGGCAATATCGAAGAAAACCGCCACTATCAGGCTGTGCGTGAGATTGCCCAAGCCGAGCAGGCGGAAATTCTGCCGATCTGCGCCGCCTTGGAAGCCGAAATTTCCGGTCTGGACGATGAAGAAAAGCAGTTATTCCTGCAAGAGTTGAATTTAGACCGGTCGGGACTGGATCGAATGATTCAAAAATGCTATTCCCTGTTGGGATTGATTTCCTACCTGACCGCCGGCAAACCCGAAGTCCGCGCCTGGACCATTACCCGCGGCACCAAAGCGCCGCAGGCGGCAGGAAAGATCCATACCGATTTCGAGCGCGGATTCATTCGTGCCGAGGTCATTTCGTTTGAAGACTTTATGAACTGCGGCGGCAGTATGGTGACCGCCAAGGAAAAAGGTCTTGTACGCAGTGAAGGAAAGGAATATGTCATGCATTATTGCAATGCATTCAATCTAAGTAA
>JAFWUH010000071.1 GCA_017524165.1 Clostridia bacterium
CGCCGGCAAACCGCTCGGCCGCACCGCTGTAAAGGTTGCCGATTTGCTTCGCGGCAAATGCAAACCCGAATTTACCCCGCATGTCGACTGTGGCGATCATGTCATTGTCATTAACGCTGAACAGGCAGTACTCACCGGAAAGAAACTGGAAAATAAGTTCTATCGCCGTCACACCGGTTATATCGGCGGCTTGAAAGAGGTCAAGTATGCAACATTAATGCGTACACGCCCCGAATTGGCAATGGAATTGGCTGTTAAGGGAATGGTTCCGGACACCACCATCGGCAGAAAAGCGCTGACCCGTCTGCACATCTATCAGGGTGCGGAATATGCTCAGGTTGCACAAAAGCCTGAAAAATTAGACTTTTAAGAAGGGAGACAGAAATCATGTTTGAAGGAAAGCCTTATTTCTACGGCACCGGCAGAAGAAAGAGTTCTGTCGCCCGTGTGCGTCTTTACAACGGTACCGGTAAAGTTACCATCAATGACCGTGATATCGACGATTATTTTGGTTTGGAGACCTTAAAACTCCTCGTGCGTCAGCCGTTAACGCTGACCGGTTTAAACGATAAAATTGATATCGTTTGCCGCGTAGAAGGCGGCGGTGTTACCGGTCAAGCCGGCGCTATCCGCCACGGTGTTGCCCGTGCTTTGTTACAGCAAGATGCCGAATTGCGTCCCGCATTAAAGAAAGCCGGACTCCTCACCCGCGATCCGCGTATGAAGGAAAGAAAGAAGTACGGTCTCAAAGGCGCCCGTCGCGCACCGCAGTTCTCCAAGAGATAATCTGCAACCGTGTTTGTTCAACCTCTGCTTCGGCAGAGGTTGTTTTTTTACAGCAAAAATCCGCGCAGTCTTTTTCAAGATTGCGCGGATTCCTTTATTTATCCCTTATTCTTCAGGCATTTCCCAGTTGTGCCAAATTGCCTGAACATCATCATTTTCTTCCAGCATATCAATCAGTTTTTCCATTTTGGCTGCCGCATCGGCGTCGTCAATGGTGCTGGTCGTCTGCGGAATATACTGAATTTCTGCTGAGACAAAATCATAACCTTGTTGTTCCAATGCTTCACGAACGGTACCAAAATCGTTCGGATCAGTCAAGATTTCAAAAACATCACCGTCGAAACTGAAATCCTCTGCGCCGGCTTCCAACGCGGCTTCCATCACGGTGTCCTCATCGCGCCCCTCCGCCTCGATTTCGATCACACCTTTACGGTCGAACATAAACATGACCGAACCCGATTGTCCGAGATTGCCGCCGCACTTATCAAAGTAGTGGCGAACATCCCCTGCGGTGCGATTGCGGTTATCGGTCAGCGTTTCAACCACTACTGCAATGCCGTTCGGACCGTAGCCCTCATAAACCAACTCTTCGTAGTTGGTATTATCGCCGTCGCCGGCGGCTTTTTTGATGATACGCTCAATATTTTCATTCGGCACATTGGCTGCTTTGGCTTTGGCAATGGCATCCTTTAGTTTGCTGTTTTCGTTGGGATTCGGTCCGCCGGATTTCACGATCACAGCAATTTCACGACCGATTTTAGTAAAAATCTTTGCCTTAGCGGCATCGGTTTTTTCTTTTTTGCGTTTAATATTATTCCATTTAGAATGTCCCGACATAACTTTCTTCCTTTCCGGTAAATCAAGGCTTACGCTCGATAGGGACAATTATATCACACTTCCGGGTTGAGTTCAAGGGCTTTTTCGCAGATTCGTTCCACATCATCCGCCGAGGAGATCTCGCCGCACATGCGGCGTAAATCAGCCGCACCGCGCAGGCCGTTCATGTACCAGGCGGCATGCTTTCGCGCCTCTAACATGGCGATATGCGGATCTTTATAAACCCCCATCAGCGCGATCTGCCGTTTCAGGACTGCCAACCGTTCGGGAAGCGACGGTGCAACATAGGGTTCGCCCGCAAAAAAAGCGTTGATTTCAGCAAAAACAAAGGGATTGCCCATCGCGGCGCGACCGACGGCGACCATATCGCACCCGGTTTTGTCCATCATGGCTTTTGCACTTTTTCCGTCGCGTACATCCCCGTTGCCGATAACCGGAAGACAAACGGCGTTTTTGACCGCGCGAATGGTTTCAACATCAACCGGCGGTGCATACATTTGGGTTCTTGTTCTGCCGTGCACCGTAATGGCTGCCACCCCTGCCGCCTCGCACCGTTTCGCGATCTCCACCGCCGTCCGATGATCCTCATCCCATCCCGTTCGCATTTTAACCGTGACCGGGACAGAAACGGCACGGATGACCGCACGGACGATTTTTTCCGCCAGTTCGGGATCCTTCATTAAAGCGCTTCCCCCGCCGTTCCCCGCAATTTTAGGAGCCGGACAACCCATATTGATATCCAAAAAGTCAGGCTCAAACCGTTCGGCTTTTTCGGCAGCCTGCGCCATGATATCCGGGTCGGCACCGAACAGTTGCGCCGCCGCCGGGCGTGCCGCATCCGAGCAGGACAAATACCCCGCCGACCGTCGGTCGCCGAGGCAGATTCCGCGGGCGCTTGCCAATTCGCCCACCGTATAAGCGGCGCCGTACGCGCGGCACAGCTCCCGCATGGCACGGTCAGCGACACCCGCCATCGGTGCCAAGCCAACCACGCCCTCAATTTTGAGTTTTCCGATTTCAATCATAACGGGCTTATTATAGCGCAAAAAAAAATTCCTGTCAATTCAAAAAAAATAGTGACAAACGGGTAAAAAAATGGTAAACTTATAAATATATTATTATATATTAAAATTCAGGGGGTGGAGTCATGAAACTGCTTGCCATCGACGGAAACAGTTTGATCAACCGTGCTTTTTACGGCATCAAACTGCTGACCACCAAGGACGGGCGTTATACCAATGCCATATACGGATTCATCAATATTTTAAACCGTCTTTTGGAAAACGAGCAACCGGATGGCGTCGCTGTTGCTTTTGACCTGAAAGCCCCCACCTTCCGTCACCGGGAGTACGCCGACTATAAGGCAGGGCGTAAAGGCATGCCGCCCGAGCTGGCAGAACAGATGCCGATTTTGAAAGAATGGCTTTGTCTTGCCGGTTATCATTGTCTTTCTGCCGAAGGGTTTGAAGCCGATGACATTTTGGGTACGCTGGCTTCTCTTTGCGAACAACACAACGATACCTGCGTGATTGCCACCGGTGACCGCGACGCATTACAACTGGTTTCCGAGCAGACAAAGGTGCTGTTGACCGCCACCAAGATGGGTCGGCCGGAAATTACCGACTATACCCCCGAAACGCTTTTGGAGCGGTACGGCTTAACACCGCCGGAAATGATTGAACTGAAATCCCTGATGGGTGACGCTTCCGACCGGATTCCCGGCGTACCGGGTGTCGGCGAAAAAACTGCGACCGACTTGATCGGGCGGTTTCACTCCATTGACTATATCTATGCGCATTTGGATGAATTAGACATCAAAGACAGCGTTAAAAACAAATTACGAGAGGGCAAAGGAAGTGCCTATTTGAGCCATTTTCTCGGCACAATTTGCCGCACTGCCCCGATAGAGACCGATTTGTCAACCTACCGCACCCAACCGCGGGACGAGTCGGGTTTGGCACAATTGATGACCGATCTTGAATTTTTCAAGCTGATGGAAAAGATGGGGATCTCGGCGGCGGAGCAGACCGAATTGCCCCTGCAATCTCCCGCTTCTCTTCCTGTCATGACCGTTACCGACGGAACAAATCTTTCGGGCACGGTGGATTTATATACTGACGAGACAGCCTTTGCCGGTGTTTGCGGTCAAGCTGTTTTTCCTTTGACAGCTGACCGTTTCCGCGAGATTTTAGCTGATCCTGCCCTTGCCAAACGGCTTCATGACAGTAAGCAAATTTTCAAAGCCTATCCCGAAAGCCGGCATATCGTCTTCGACAGCTTGTTGGCGGCGTATCTCTGCAACCCGTCGGCGTCTTCTTACGCGCCCGACCGTTTACTGCAGGAATACGGCGGAGCTTTGCCGTCCATAAACGGAACCGTTACCGATCTTCTGCGTGCCGCAGTCGGCTTTCACTTGGTTTGCGACCGTTTGGAGGAAGCGTTGATACAAAGCGGTCAAAAAGCCCTTTTGACCGATATTGAACTGCCGCTTGCCCGCGTTTTGGCGGAAATGGAGCAAACCGGATTTTTGGTTGATGGAGACGGACTTCGTCAGATGGGTGAAGAGCTCACTCGAAAGATTTCCGCCATTGAAGGGCAAATTTATGATTTGGTCGGTTATCATTTTAACCTCAATTCACCGAAACAACTCGGCAAAGCACTTTTTGAAGACCTGGGCATTACCCCCGCAAAAAAAACCAAAAGCGGATACAGTACCAATGCCGAAGTGTTGGAAAAACTGCAATATGAATTTCCGGTGGTCGGGCTAATTTTACAATACCGCCAGTTTGCCAAACTGAAGTCCACCTATTGTGACGGACTGCTGAACGCCGTATCGGCAGACGGCCGCATTCACACCACCTTTAACCAAACCGAAACCCGCACCGGCAGGATCAGTTCGCTGGAACCGAATTTGCAAAACATTCCGGTTCGAACCGAGGAGGGTCGCCGCCTGCGCAGGTATTTTATCGCGCCGCACGGCCGTGTGCTTTGCGACGCCGACTATTCTCAGATTGAATTGCGCGTTCTTGCCGCCATGGCAAAAGACGACGCCATGATCCAAGCCTTCCGATCGGGTACCGATATTCACACCGTAACCGCTTCACAGGTCTTTAATATTCCGGAAGAAATGGTCACGCCGCTTCTGCGCCGTCAGGCAAAAGCCGTTAATTTCGGTATTATCTACGGCATCGGAGCCTTTTCCCTTTCCAAAGATATCGGGGTGACCCGTGCCGAGGCAGACCGGTATATCAAGAACTATTTAGCCGGCTATCCCGCCGTAGCTGATTATATGAACCACTGTATCGAAGAGGCGAAACGGCAGGGATTTGTGACCACCCTCTTTGGACGCCGCCGCTATTTGCCCGAATTATCGTCTTCCAATCACATGCTTCGTGCCTTTGGAGAACGGGTCGCGCGTAACGCGCCGATTCAGGGCACCGCCGCCGATATCATTAAAATTGCCATGATTCGCGTGCAAAACCGCTTGGCGAAAGAATTGCCGACCGCACGGTTGATTTTGCAGGTACACGATGAGCTGATCGTTGAGTGCGATGCACAAGACGCGGAGAAATGCTGTACGGTTTTAGCCGAAGAAATGGCGCGTTCCGCCGCGTTAGCCGTACCGCTGAACGCCGATGCGCACAGCGGTGAAAACTGGCTTGCCGCTAAGGGGTAATGATCATGCTTGTACTTTTTGTCTGTACGGGAAACACCTGCCGCAGTCCGATGGCAAGCAGTTATCTGCGATCCTTCCGTCTGCCCGGCTTGACGGTTGAAAGCCGCGGTCTTGCCGCCGACGGTTCTCCGGCAAGTCAAAACGCCGTGACCGTGATGAAAGAATGCGGCATCTCATTAGATGAACACCGTTCCAAACCGTTGTCTCCGGCGGATTTGTCAGCTGACCTGTTCATCGGATTGTCCAACAGCCATGTGGAAATTTTGCGGTCGCTTGGAATTCCGTCGGAAAAAATTCTTTTGTTGGGCGGCGGCATTGCCGATCCGTTCGGCGGCGATATAGAGCTTTACCGCTGTTGCCGGAATGAAATCATGCAGGCGGTCGACGCACTGTTGTTTGACGGTGTCTTTACGCCGTTTTGTATTACGCCGATGACCGAAGCGCACTTGACCGCCGTTGCCGCATTAGAACAGGAATGTTTTTCCGAACCGTGGTCGGTTGCTTCCCTTTCGGAATCTTTGAACGCCGGCACCCGCTTTTTTGTCGCCACAAATCGCGACGGAACAGTCCTTGGCTATGTCGGGTTCAGCGCCGTGTTGGACGAGGGCTATTTCACCAATATCGCCGTAACATCTCCGTACCGCCGGCAGGGCGTTGCCACCTTGCTGATGCAACGCGTTATCGTTGCGGCAAGAGAATTATCGCTTGCCTTTCTCTCGCTGGAAGTGCGGGCGTCCAATGAAGCCGCCCGGCGGCTGTATGAACGATTTTCCTTTTCGGAAGCCGGAAGACGGCGCAATTTTTACCGTTTTCCGACCGAAGACGCCATTATATTGACAAGAAGGTTTCAAACGAAACATGAAGATTTTAAGCATTGAATCCTCCTGTGATGAGACGGCTGCCGCCGTTGTGGAGGGCAGAACCGTTTTATCCAATATTGTTGCAACGCAGATCGCCGAGCACCGTATATACGGCGGTGTTGTCCCGGAAATTGCTTCGCGCCGTCATACCGAGGCTATCAGCGCCGTTACCGAAGAAGCGCTGAAAGAAGCCGGCATCGGTTATAAAGATTTGTCGGCAATCGCCGTTACCTATGCGCCGGGACTGATCGGTGCCCTGCTGGTCGGCGTAAACTTTGCCAAAGGATTATCATTGGCACTGGATATTCCGCTGATCCCGGTGCATCATTTGCGCGGACACATTGCCGCCAACTATTTGGCGCACCCGGATTTGGAACCGCCTTTTTTGTGTTTGACCGTTTCCGGCGGAAATACTCTGCTGACTGAAGTCAACGGTTATACCGATTTCACCGTTATCGGACAAACCCGGGACGATGCCGCAGGAGAATGCTTTGACAAGACCGCCCGTGCCCTCGGACTTTCCTACCCCGGCGGCGTCATGTTGGATCAAATCGCCACAACAGCTGATCCTGTCGCCTATCCGCTTCCCCGTCCGCATGTCGACGGCGGCACATACGATTTCAGCTTTTCCGGTCTGAAAACAGCCGTGATCAACCTGATCCACCGCACCGCCCAGAAGAACGGTGAAATAGATGTCCCGGTACTTGCCGCCACGGTGCGGCAAAGGGTCTGTGATCTGCTGATCGAAAAGACCCTTGCCGCGGCAGAAGACCGCGGTCACGATACCGTTGTTTTGGCAGGCGGCGTTTCCGCCAACAGCGAACTGCGTTCCCGTATGAGCGCGGAATGTCAACAACGGGGATTAAAACTTTACTATCCGCCGCTTTGCTATTGCGGTGACAATGCCGCCATGATCGGTGTACAGGCGTCTTACGAAATGGCTGCGGGTCATTTGGGCGATGTCAGTTTAAACGCCGTCGCCACCCTGCCGATTGAAACCAACTATCTGCCGGAGGGATCAAATTCATGAGTCAAAAGAAATTGTTTCTTGTTGTCAATCCGTACTCGGGGCGCGCCAAGATGCGCACCGAACTGCTGTCGGTGACAGAAGTATTTTCCAACGGCGGTTACGAGGTCTTGGTTTATCCGACCAAATGTCGCACAGACGCGACCCGAAAAGTAGCCGAACTGTCCGCCGACGACATTGATTTAATTGTGGTTTGCGGCGGAGACGGCACCTTGAACGAAGTGATTTGCGGCGTAATGACGGCAGGGCTGTCAATTCCGATCGGTTACATTCCCTGCGGCACCCTGAACGAATGGTCGGCAGGACTGAAAATTTCCCGCAATATTACTACTGCCGCACAAGATATTGTAAACGGTCGCGAAGTGCCGTTGGATATCGGGCAATTTGAAGATAAATATTTTTCGTATACCGCTTCCTTTGGCGCTTTTACCGAGGTTTCTTACTCTGCCCCGCAGGATGTGAAGAATGTACTCGGTCAAGCGGCGTATTTCTTTGAGGGCATTAAATCCCTCGGTAATATCCGACCGATTCCTCTTACGGTGCATGCCGAAGGCAAAGAAATCGAAGGAGATTTTTTGTTCGGCGCCGTTACCAATTCGATGTCGGTCGGCGGTATCGTCAAATTTGATGAAGCCATGGTCAAGTTGAATGACGGCAAATTTGAAGTTTTGCTGATTCATAATCCCACTAATTTATTGCAATTTCAAAATATTTTGGATGGTGTTTTGCGCAAGGATTTAAACCGCGACGGGATCGAGTTTTTCCATTGCAATCAAATCACCTTTGAAAGCCCCGAGTCGATCGACTGGACCTTGGACGGTGAATTTTCCGCCGGCGTTTCCCCGTTGCATATAGCCAACTTGCACCACGCGATCCGCTTTATTGTTCCTAATGACTGTTCTACACAATAAAAAAGGAGTTTTGTTATGTTTACAAGAGATATCGGTGTTGACCTCGGCACGGCGAACACCCTTGTTTGTTTAAAAGGAAAAGGCATTATCATGCGGGAACCGTCGGTGGTAGCCTACGATGTCCGCAACGACGCGGTACGCGCTGTCGGCACCGAGGCAAAGGAAATGATCGGGCGCACGCCCGGATCAATTGTTGCCGTTCGACCGTTAAAGGACGGCGTTATAGCCGATTTTGATGTCACAACAGCCATGCTAAAGCGTTTTATTCATCAGGCTTTAAAAGGCTCCGTGTTTTCGCGTGTCCGTATGGTTATTTGTATTCCCGCCGGCGTGACCGAAGTGGAAAGCCGCGCCGTATACGACGCCGCCAAACAAGCCGGCGCAGCCGATATTGATCTGGTGGAAGAACCGATGGCGGCGGCGGTCGGCGCGGGATTGCCGGTTTGGGACGCCGTCGGCAATATGGTCGTCGATATCGGCGGCGGAACCAGCGAAGTCGCCGTTATTTCCTTAGGCGATATCGTGACGGCACAGTCCATTCGTGTTGCCGGAGACAAATTAGATGAATCCATCATCAACTATATTCGTAAAAAATTCAATCTGCTGATCGGCGAGCGCACCGCCGAGCAGATCAAAATTGATATCGGTTCGGCAAAGCCTTATGAAGGCGAGACCACCATTGAGATCAAAGGACGAAATCTGGTAGACGGCTTGCCGAAGAACATCCTGATTTCTTCCGAAGAGGTGCGCGACGCGATGGCTGATCCGATTTCGCAGATTCTTGATACCATCCGTTCGACCTTGGAAAAAGCTCCGCCTGAGCTTTCTGCCGATATTATTGATACCGGCATTACGCTGACCGGCGGCGGCGCCTTGTTGCGCGGATTTGCCGAACTGATTGCCGAAGAAACCGGGATTCCGGTGACCGTTGCCGCCAATCCTTTGGACTGTGTGGTTTTAGGCACCGCGAAGCGGTTGGAGACCGACAGCGGCTTTGACAACTATGTTTTCCGTCGCGGAAAGCGGTTCCGTTAAACCGTACACAAAAACGAAAAAACCAGACAAGTTAGGACGGTGTTTCGATGCGATTTTTCTTTCGGAGCAGACAATTTAAAATCATCGTAGCCGTTTTCACGGCGGTGGTACTGTTTACCGCCATTTTCGGATGGGTCGGCACCCGCATGGCACCGCAAGCCGATTTGGCGGGGATGATTTCCGCCCCGTTTCAGGCATTGGCTGCTAAAATCAGCGATGATGTTTCCGATTTTGTTTCGGCTTATCAAGACGGCAATCAACTGCTGTTGGAAAATGCCCGCTTGCAATCGGAACTAAACGATTTACGGGAACAGTTAGCCGACTATCAAAGTACCTTGTCGGAAAATGAATTTTTAAGGAACTACCTTGGAATTAAAGAGAATAATCCGAGCCTTACCATGACGCCCGCCACCCGAATCGCCAAAGACAGCGAAGATATGTACAGCGGTTTTATTATCAATCGGGGATCCCTGGCGGGAATTACTGCCAATTCTCCGGTCATTACCGAAGCAGGGCTGGTGGGATATATTACCGAAGTCGGTCTAACCACCGCCAAGGTTACCACCGTGTTGAGTCCCGAATTGACCGCCGGTGCCTTAGATAACCGTACTGCTGATTCGGGCATTTTATCCGGCACCTCTGCTTTGGCGGAAAACGGCTGTTGTAAATTCTATAATCTGTCGCGCAATTGTAATATTGCCATCGGCGACTATGTCATCACCTCGGGAGAAGGCATTTTCCCCGGCGGGTTGATGGTCGGCACGATCGAGCAAATTGGCAGCGACGATTACAATACCTCCATTTTTGCCACCGTCCGTCCTTTTGTGGATTTCCAAAAGATCCGCAATGTCATGGTTGTCACCGGCTTTGCCGGTCAAGGCGGATTGGACCCGAACGGGGAGGACTGAAAATGCAAAAGCTTTCCCGATACGGTTGGCGTCTGCTGTGGGCATTTCTCTTTTTTCTGCTGTTTCTTTTACAGGGCACCGGCTGGTTGACCGTCCGACCGCTGCACGCCAATCCGATGATTTTGTTGCCTTTTTTGGTAATATTTTCCATGTATCACCGCGAGCTTTCCTCCGCTCTGACCGGACTTGCCGTCGGCATTTTTTTGGACAGCCTTTCGGTATCCTCTACCGGCTTTCACAGTATTTTCTTCTTTTTGACAGGCTTGACTGTTTCGCTGATTGCCCATTATTATTTCAATAAAAATATTCGGTCGGCGATTTTATTGTCTTTGATTTTCTGCCTTTGCTACTATTTCGCTCGCTTTTTCTTCTTTTTTCTGTTACGCGGAAATTTTACCGACGGCACCTACTATTTGTTTCGTACCGCGTTACCTTCCTTTATTTATACCAATTTATTTTCTGTGCCGTTTTTTTATCTGCATCACATTATTTCTCTAAAAGCAAGGTGATTTCATGCCTTTTCAACGAAAACGACAAACATCGTTAGCCGTGCTTTCGGTCTTGTTAATTCTTGTCGTATTCATCTATACTGTCCGTCTTTACTTTATTCAGACCGTCACGGCGGATGCGTATAAGAGTCTGTCACGGGGCGCCTCGGCGCGCAGTGCCGTGCTCAAGGCGCCGCGCGGTGAAATATTAGACTGTTACGGTCGGCAGATCGCCATCAATCGTGACGGATATAACATTGTTTTTAATAAAGCCTATGTCAAAGATAATCTGAATAAAGTCATTCTTCGCCTGACAGCATTGCTTTCGCAAAACGGTATTGCCTGGAATGACACTCTGCCTATCAGTTCGACTGCACCCTACACTTTTTCCGCCAAAAAGGATTCTGAATTGGACGCCTTACGCAAAAAGCTGTCCTTAGCGCATTATGCCACGGCGGAAAACTGTTGTAACGCAATGATCGAGCGCTATCAACTGTCGGCGTTTTCCCCCGAAGAGCAACGCATTTTGATGGGCGTCCGGTACAGCATGGAAGCCGCCGACTTTTCCATTACCTATCCGTTTACCTTTGCCGAAGACATTCCGACAGAATTGATGCGCCAAATCAGCGAATCCGGCTTTTTGCTGTCCGGCGTTTCGGTCGATGTTGTGCCCTTCCGCCAATATGTCGATACTTCTCTGGCAGTCAACCTGATCGGTACCGTCGGTCCGATTTTTGCCGAGGACTGGGAGGGTGAATCGGGCAAAAATTATAAATCCAAAGGCTATTCTTTCAGCGATAAAGTCGGTAAAGGCGGTATTGAAGAATGGGCGGAAGAATATCTGCACGGTACCGACGGTGAAATCACCTACTATATCGACGGAAACGGAACGATCGTATCCAGCGAAGTCACCAAAGCCCCGATTCCCGGCAAAACCGTGATGCTGACCTTAGATAAAAATATTCAACGAACCGCGCAAAACGCGTTGGAAACTACCGTTCGTCAACTGCAAAGCGAAGGCGGTACCGCCAAAGCCGGCGCCGCAGTCATGATCAATATACACACCGGCGGCGTTCTCTGCGGTGCCAACTACCCCACCTATGATTCCGCTACCATGAATCAAAACTACAACGCTTTGTTAAACGATCCGAGAAAGCCCTTGACCGACCGTGCTTTTCAGGGCGTTTACCCCATCGGTTCGACCATTAAACCGGCGGTTGCCGTTGCGGCATTGGAAAATCACCATTATACACCGGGCGAGACCATCTGCTGTGTGCATACCTATAACCTTTTTGCCGACTATAAACCCAGCTGCATGCGTACCCACGGTTATATTAATTTAAAAACCGCCTTGGCAAAGAGTTGTAACTACTTTTTCTTTGAGCTTGGACGCCGCGTCGGTGCGCTGACCATGACCGAGTACTTTGAAGCCTTTGGTTTAGGTGTGCCGACGGGCGTTGAGGTCGATGACAGTAAAGGGCTGATGATGCACCCCAAAAACAACGGTCTCGGCGGCGATACACTGCAAATTGCCATCGGTCAGATGAATGCCTTTACCCCGCTTCAGTTAGCCAACTATGCCGCCACCCTTTCTAACGGCGGCACCCACTATCAGGCAACCTTGATTGATAAAATCACCTCGTATGATTTGTCGGAGATTTACGACAGTAAAGAACCCGTTGTCAAAAACAAGATTGACATTTCGGACACCACCTTGAAAGCAGTCAAAGAAGGTATGCTTTCGGTGACGGTTGACGGTACCGGCCGCGCGGTTCTGCACGATTATCCCATTAAAATCGGCGGTAAAACAGGTACCTCGGAAACCGACAGCGGTGCCGATCACAGTACTTATATTGTTTTTGCGCCGTACGAGAATCCGCAAATTGCCATTTCGGTCATTTTGGAACACGGTAATTCCGGCTATGCCGCCGGTACCATTATCCGCAATTTGTTGGATGCTTACTTCTTTGCAAACGAAAACCCGGAAACACCGTCACAACCGTATACCGTTTTGCCTTAAACGGTAAGATGCCTTTTGGCGGAACACGATGTGATTGATGATATATTTTTTTCAATAAAAAGCATAGAAAATTTGACAGTTTTTTCAATTTGTGCTAAAATAAAAAGGTTTTAGGAGGCGCTTATGGGAAAAATCTTTGCCGTTTTGTCCGGAAAAGGCGGAACGGGGAAATCAACCGTTTCGGTTGGGATCGGACTTGGCTATGCCAAGCGCGGGAAAAAAGTACTGTTGATTGATTTGGATGAAGGTCTTCGCTGTTTGGATTTGATGGTAGGCATTTCTGCCGAATTGGTATTTGATCTTGCCGATTTACTTGCCGGACATCCGATCGTCGACGGAATCTATCCGACGGAATTGTCCGAAAATCTTTTTTTGATCCCGGCACCTCAACAGGACGGAATTCTACAATCTGAATCGCTTTCGGATTTGATTCAAACACTTTCACCTCAATATGATATTATTATTTTGGATTTTTCGGCAGGTATCCATCGCCGGTTGCTGTCTGCGTTGCCGCCCAATACACAATGGTTGGCGGTTTGTAATGCCGATCCCGTTTCGGTACGGGATATCACGGTTTTTACGGACAGTGCCGATACGCTTCGACCAAAACCTCTGCTCATTTTAAACCGGTTTTCCTATTGGAATTTCCGGGATGGCGGTTTTCAAACGCTGGATGAGATCGTCGATACCGGCGGATTGCGCTTGATCGGCGTGATTCCCTTAGACTTTCAATTGGCACAATTGCCGGTACGCCATCGGCTTCCCCCAAAAAGCCGCGGTTTTTTGGCTTTTGACCGCATTGTTGGACGGCTCGAAAAGGAAAATATTCCCTTGCCAAAGCCACAACGGATTTAATTTATCAATCATTCTTGAAACAGAAAAGGAGTAAATAAAGATGACAATTGCACTGATTGCACATGACGCAAAGAAGGAATTAATGGTCCAGTTCTGCATTGCCTATTGTGGCATTTTATGTCATCACAACATCTTGGCGACGGGTGCTACCGGAAAAATCGTTTCCGAAGCTACCGGACTTGAAATCACCCGTTTTTTAGGCGGTGCACAGGGCGGTTCCCAACAGATTGCCTCTCGAATCGGTTGTAATGAGATTGATCTCTTGCTGTTCTTCCGTGATCCGCTGAATCCGAAACCGAGCGAACCGGACGAGCGCGCTTTGTTGCGCCTTTGCGATGTTCATAACATTCCTGTCGCCACCAATATTGCCACGGCAGAAGTATTGATTCACGGCTTGGAGCGCGGCGATTTAGAATGGCGCGATATTGTAAAAAACAGTTAAGTTGAGTGTGAGAAAATGGCAGAAATAAACCGTGCCGTAAAAGGCACAAACGATATCTTACCGGAAGAAAGTTATTCTTTGCGGTTTGTGGAACAAAAGATGTTGGAAACCGCCTCGAAATTCGGATTCCGTGAGATTCGCGTACCGGTTTTTGAGCATACAGAAGTATTTTTGCGCAGCGTCGGCGATACCACTGATGTTGTCCAAAAAGAAATGTATACCTTTAACGATAAGGGTGGACGGTCGATTACCCTCCGACCCGAGTTGACCGCCGGCGTCATTCGCAGTGCGATCGAACACGGCTTGGTGCACGGCGCCCTGCCGGTCAAGGTCTGCTATGTCGGCGGCTGTTACCGCTACGAGAAACCGCAAGCCGGCCGTCTGCGTGAATTTCATCAGTTTGGCGTGGAATGTATTGGCGCGTCGTCCCCGGTGGCTGATGCCGAAGTCATTGCCCTTGCCAAACAAATCTTGGACGGTGTCGGCATTCAAAACATATCCTTAGCCATTAATTCTATTGGCTGCCCGGAATGCCGCAAGGCGTATCATGCCGCCTTAAAGAATTATTTTGCACAGCATCTGGACAAGCTGTGCGATACCTGCCGCGACCGTTTTGCACGCAATCCGATGCGTATCTTGGATTGTAAATCCCCGGTTTGTCGGGAGATTGCCGCCAATGCGCCGGTCGTCATTGATTATCTGTGCGAAGACTGTGCCGATCATTTTAAAGAGGTTCAGGCGCAATTGCAGGCGGCGGGAATTGACTATACGGTGGATCCGCATATTGTCCGCGGATTGGATTATTATACCCGTACGGTATTTGAGTTTATTTCGGGCGATATCGGTGCCCAATCCACCGTTTGCGGGGGCGGTCGGTATGACGGCTTGATTGCCGGCATGGGCGGTCCGCAGGTACCGTCATTAGGCTTTGGCATGGGTATCGAACGGCTGATGTTGACCCTGCAAAATCAGCATATTGCTCTGCCGAAAGCGCCGGCGTGCGACCTGTATATTGCCGCCATGGGCGAAGCCGCATCGCGCCGAACTGCCGCGCTTTGCTATCAACTGCGATCCGACGGCTTTGAAGTGCAGACCGATCTTTGCAACAAAGGTTTAAAAGCCCAAATGAAATATGCCGATAAAATCGGCGCCGCTTTTACTTTAGTATTGGGAGATAACGAAATTGCCTCCGGCGTCGGTGTCTTAAAACGGATGCAGGACGGCGAAACGACCGAAGTTTCTTTGGATGCGCTTTCGGAACAGCTGTTGCAATTGAAAAATGAAACCGCGCTGGCGGATTTAACAGAGGCAATATTATAATTTTAGAGGGTGACCTGTTTGAAATTAGACCGTATGAACGGAATGAAGCGTACCGACTATTGCGGCACGCTTCGGAAAGAAGATATTGGGAAAAAGATCGTTGTTTGCGGCTGGATTCAACGCCAACGCGATTTAGGCGGGCTGATTTTTGCCGATTTGCGTGACCGTACCGGCATTTTACAGCTGGCTTTTGACGATCATACCGACCGCGCTGTTTTTGAAAAAGCGGCACAATTACGCAGTGAATTTGTCGTGATGGCAAGCGGGACCCTGCGAATGCGCTCTTCGGTGAATCCAGATCTGCCGACCGGGGATGTCGAAGTGGAAGTCGATGTCTTGAAAATTTTAGGCGAGAGTGAAACCCCACCCTATGAACTGTTAGACGAAACCGATGTCAAAGAAGAATTACGCTTAAAATACCGCTATTTGGATCTGCGCCGCACCCCATTGCAACGCAATATTCAAATGCGCCACCGTATCACAAAGGTGGCACGCGATTATTTTGATGAAAACGGATTTTTAGAGATCGAAACCCCGACGCTGATCAAATCCACCCCTGAAGGTGCCCGCGACTATCTGGTGCCCTCCCGCATTCATAAGGGCAGTTTTTTTGCGCTGCCCCAATCGCCGCAAATGTACAAACAATTGCTGATGCTCTCCGGCTTTGACCGCTATATGCAGTTGGCGCGTTGTTACCGCGATGAGGATCTTCGTGCCGACCGTCAGCCAGAATTTACCCAAATCGACCTGGAAATGTCCTTTGTCGAACGGGAGGATATCTTTGCGATTGCCGAAGGATTTATTCGACGCGAATTTCAAGAGGTTTTAGGCATTGAGATTCCGACGCCTCTGCCGCGCTTGACCTATACCCAGGCTATGAATGACTATGGCTCGGATAAACCCGATACCCGTTTTGAGATGAAGATTCAGGATCTAAGCGATTTGGTCGAGCATTGCGGATTCTCGGTCTTTGCCGATGCCGTCAAATCGGGCGGTACCGTACGCGCCATTAATGCTAAAAATGCCGCCGCAACCTATACCCGCAAAGAAATTGACAAATTGACCGAGGATGCAAAAGGGATCGGCGCCAAGGGGTTAGCCTTTATCCGTTGGCAGGAAGATGTTCCGACTTGTTCCTTTGCCAAGTTTATGACCGAAGAGGAAATGACAGCGATTTATGAACGCATGGGCGCGGAAAAGGGCGATGTGATTCTGATCGTTGCCGACCGCAAAAAGACCGTTTTGTCGGTGTTGGGTGCCCTGCGCCTGACCGTTGCCAAACGGTTGGATATCATTCCGAAACAGTTTAACTTCCTGTGGATCACCGAGTTTCCGTTCTTTGAATATAACGAAGAAACCGGCAATTGGGACGCCATGCATCATCCCTTTACCGCACCGCTGGACGAGTGTATTCCCTATCTGGATGACGCTCCCGAAAAGGTTTTTGCCAACGCTTATGATTTAGTGTTAAACGGTGTTGAGCTTTCCAGCGGTTCTCTGCGTATCACCGATCCCGAACTGCAAGCGCATATGTTCCGCGCTTTAGGACTTTCGGACGAGGAAGCCGAGCGCAAGTTCGGATTCCTGACCGGCGCTTTCCGCTACGGTGCCCCACCGCACGGTGGCATGGGGATCGGATTAGACCGCCTGTGTATGCTGATGACCGGTTCGGAGTCCCTCCGCGATGTCACCGCCTTCCCCAAGGTCGCCAATTCCAGCGAGCTGATGTCCGGTGCACCGGCAGAAGTCGATCCGCAACAACTGACAGAATTGGCAATTCAGGTAAATCTGCCACCAGAAGAATCCTAAAAAAATAACCCGACGAGCAGAGGCAAATTTTCCGCTCGTCGGGTTGATTATTATATTGATAAATCATCCGTTTCGTTTTCTTCAATGTCCGTTGCAGTAAAAGCGTCGGCAATATTCATCATCTGGTTATGTTACTTTTAGCATATTTAAAGGTTTGATATATACCCAAAAAGTTAAACTATTTTAAAGTGCATGTCACATTACGACTGGTTTTCTATCAATTCTTCCCTTTCCTTGAAGGACACACAACCCAAAAGGAGCTACTAATGATAATACAATAATTGGTGTAGGACAGGGGACGGTTCTGTGTCTTGATAAATATAAAAATCTTTAGTATAATTTTTAAGTGTGATAAGTATGCCAAGACAAGCGAGAAGAAAAAGCGAAAGTGGAATATATCATGTTTTGCTTCGAGGAATCAATCAACAGCAGATATTTGAAGATACTGAAGATTATGAAAAGTTTTTACAAGTCTTAAAAGACTGCAAGGCAATAAGCGAGTACAAATTGTTTGCTTATTGCCTTATGGGTAATCATATTCATCTGCTGATAAAAGAAGAAAAAGAACCGCTTGAGCAAATTATAAAAAGAATTGCTACCCGATTTGTTTATTGGTATAATGTAAAATACCAACGAATCGGACACTTGTTTCAGGATAGATTTAAGAGTGAACCTGTTGAAAATGATGAATATTTTATGACGGTTATCAGATATATACATCAAAATCCATTAAAAGCCGGTCTATGTAAAAATATTTCAAGTTACAAGTTTAGTAGTTATCATGATTTTGTTGACGATTCTGATTTAGTTGATAAGGATTTTGTTTTTGAACTAATTCCTCTTGAAGTCTTTAAACGGTTTCATAACGAAATTCAAAATGATAATTGTCTGGAAATAGACAACAGAAATAAAATTCGTGTTACAGACGAGCAGGCAAGAAAAATTATATACAAGTATTCCAAGTGTAGCTCGGCAGCAGAATTTCAAAATTTAAATAGCGATTTAAAAGAAAAATTCATTAAGAAATTTTACAAAAACGGTATTTCAATACGCCAAATAGCGCGTTTATGCGGACAATCTAAAGGGATGGTAGAAAGATGCCTAAATTAAGCATAAGACATCCAAGAACATATATTTTTTATGGTGAAAAGTATGGTAAAACAAGCGAGAAAGCAGAACATATCACAGGACAGGGAACCGTCCCCTGTCCTGCTTGCCCTGTCCTGCTTTGACGATGCAGGGCTATTTTATTGTCGCAGAAAGATTATCGCTTTCATCCATACTCCATGTAATCTGTTTAGGAACAAAAGAATTATCTGCGTCGATAAGTCCATATTTTTTGTATAGCTCTGTTACCTTTGCGAAGTAATCACGTTCCTTAGCAATAGTCAATTCCTTGACAGTTTCTCCGTTGAAGGTTACCGTATATGATGTCATGGATTCAGAAATTCGTTCTTTTATTTTTGCCGGAATACGCAAGATTCTTGCTCTTATATCATTTTCTGAGATGGTTTTTATTACTTGAACCGCAGCATTTTCTACGACAGCTTCAACTGCAGTTTCTTTTAAGTCCCATCCTTTTTTATATGCATCTATCAGTTTCTTCTGTCTTTCCTTCACTATATCAGGAGTCCATTCGTTATAATTAAGGACATCAGTTGCAAGAGCATATGAAGTTACACCTGCATCCGTATTCTTGAAGTATTTCTCCTTCTTTGTCTTAAAATCATAGTTCTGTGCTTTTGAATTATGCCTCTTGGTAAGAGGAATCAGATTACCTATTTTGTTTAACCAATATGCTCTATCATCTACATCAGTCCAGATGTTATCCCAATCACTTCCTGGTGAAACTGTTTGCGGAAGAACGTGTTCAATTGATAATACATTGGATTTGTAACTTGCCGCTCCATCTGACAAGAAAGCATCCAAACGAAGAATGAGGTAATTTCGCTTTGCTCCGGTCATCTTATAAATATCTGAATTTAACTCAGATATGAATTCGTTTTGTTCAGATGCTGAAAGTTCGATGCTTTCCCCATAAATACTATTATCATTTTCATCCTGAATATCGGAGATAAGCCTTGCGTATCTTTCAATTCGATGGTTAATGTCAAACGATGTCATTCGCATATAGCTTGCCAATCTTTCGAGCTTTTCAAAAAAAGTGAGCAATATGTCTGATTCTGCCCTATGCTTGCAGTAAAACACCATAGCAGGCGGTAACCAATCGGAGTTGTCAATTCTGTTAAGCCATCTAAGTATGTTATTGACCTTTTCTGCGTTCTCAGTTGAAATATAGATAGCCTTTTTTATGATGTTATAAGCATCCGAGTATGGTTCAAGCACATTATCAATAAAACTAATGGCTGTATCATTGTTTATATCAGTAAGGACATACTTATAAAACTCTTCCTGTAAAGATTTTTTTGCCTTACTTTTCATTTTGATCATTCGGATGTGTCCAAAGAGATCGTTAAAATCATCTCTGCCAAGCTGAGTTTCTATCTCTTCCCACTTATCGGTATAATTATCTCTATTGTCTTCATTGATCTTACCTATAACATCAGATTTGATTATATCAGTAGCAAGCAGGTTAATTCCTCGGCTGTTCATAACAGAGAATATTCTGAAAGCTGACTGCTGCGACGGTGTCGAAACAACCACAAGATAGCAACGCTGTACTAAAAATGAGCCAAAATCAAAAATATCTGCTTCATTGGCAAAAGTATCTTTGATTTTCTGTTGCAGAGTTTGAGCATTCCTTACTATGTTAGCTTTCGCTTCAGTATCCTGAGAATCTGGCTTTAAAGATGTTAATTCGTCTATTTTAAGCTCTTGGACATAGCTTTTGAAGAAATTGTTATCCCGCTCTCGGATTTTTAAGCGTGGTTTTGGCTTTATTCCCTGAGATTTGATACCTTTTTCGTTGATATAGTTTTTGAACTCATCTCTATCATCACTGTCGCTTAAACTATGTGCTATTACAGCGAGCAGAATAGTAAGTGTTGTAAGTCTCTGCTGTCCGTCTATAACATCCGACTTCGGATAATCATCTTGTTTGATAAGCACTATGCTTCCAAG
>JAFWUH010000072.1 GCA_017524165.1 Clostridia bacterium
GCGTTATGAACATTCTGACCACAGGCAGAGCCTGACCCAATCCGGGTCGGGCTTTTCTGTTCTCTGATGTTGCAACCCCGAAGCCATTCGCTTGCATTAAAACCCGGTCAAAAAAACCGCAATTCGACAAGATTATTTGAAGGAGATAAAGTTACTTGTGAGGATTGTGGACGGTTGCTTCGCATGTAGCTTGCAAGAAGAGAATAACAAACATGAAAAAGGCAGTCCGAAATCGTGCGGACTGCCTTTTGTTGCAAAAGCTTATTTCTTTTTATAGGTGAGAACCGAACCGGTGTCGGTATCCTTCATGGTGAGTGTTCCGGGGCGAAAATGTTTGGGATAAGGGAAGATTTTAAAAGATTCAAGATATCATTCAGACCGCGGCGGATTGCTCATCCAGTAAAAAATCGTATTCTTTGGCGATGGTGTACCAGGTGATCGGGCCGACGGCGCCGGTGACCGGCAGACCGAACAACTGCTGAAAAAGTTGGACGGCGGCACGGGTCTGTCCGCCGTAGTATCCGGTGATCGGCAAGGGCGGCACTTCGGGGTAGGTTCTGCCGATGAGCGAAAGATAGGTTTGCAGGTCGCGGATATTTTCGCCCGACATGCCTTCGCTTAAAAAATAGCCCGGATAGAGCTTGGCGCGATTGCCCGAATATCCCGCGGGTAGGTTTTCAACCGTATCCACATAGATTTTGCTTAAGGTGTTGCGCGTGGCGGTGTCGACGACGCCGGTTTGGGGCAGACCGTAAAAGAGTTGAAAAGCGCGGACGGCGGCAGTTGTCTGAGGTCCGAAGACGCCGTCCAGCGGCAGAGGATTCAAATCGGGATTGAAATAGGAAAGGACATTGAGATAGTATTGCAGTACCCGAACCTCTACCCCGGTCATACCTTCGGAAAGTTGTCTGGCATAGGGTAATTGTGCTTCTTCCAACGAAATACCTTCCGAAATCAAATCGGAAAGATTCTTTACGCCGGCGTAGTACCGTTTGATGCTGTACCAGGTGGATTTATCGACCTGTCCGGTAACCGGCAAGCCGAAAATGCGTTGAAATTCCCGTACGGAATTTTCGGTGGTCAGCCCGAAAATGCCGTTTTCTTCGGGGATGGTGGGAATGGCGGGAAAGTTTCTGGCGATACGGTTCAGCTCGGTTTGCAGGATTTTGATTTCGTTGCCGGTATCGCCTACCTTCAACGGAACGCCGGGATAGGATTCGGTAATGTTTTGTACCGGCGCATTTTGCACCAGGTCGATATCTTCGCCGTAAAAGGCACGAAGAATTTCGAGCGGGGTAAGACCTTGATTTGCCAGCGATACCGTTCCCCATTGGGAAAGACCGTTACAGGTCGAGGTGGTGCCGTTGCAAAACTGCGTAAAATAGGGCGCGACGCTTCCCCGGCGCACCACATAGTTATTGAAGATTTCGTCGACAATATCGCTGATATTTTCATAAATTTCGCGATTATCCACATAAGCCTGGTCAATGGCGGTGTTGTTGGTAATATCGAAATCATAGCCGCGGGAACGGTAGTATTCGGTATAAACGCGGTTGAGCGCAAAGGAAATAATGGCATAAATATTGGCGCGCAGAGCGTTTTCCGGCCAAGTCGGGTAGATTTCGCTTGACGCCACATTTTTGATATAATCGACAAAGGTGACCGTGACATTCCTTGCCGCTTCATCGGGCGCGCCGAGATGCACGGTAATATATTGCGGAATAACCGGCAGATCCAATTCCGGCATAAAAAGCCTCCTTTTTAGAATTTTTACGGAACAAATACCAAAATACTGTCGGCATTTGTGAAGAACCGTCGTTTTTGGCGGACGCAGTCATTCTTACAAATCGTAACAGTCGGATTGGTTGTAAATGCGGGGAGCTTCTTCTTTTCCGTTGGCGGAACGCATCATTAAATCGACATCCTGCACCGATTTGACACCCGAAAAGACCATGACATCACGGTTGATTTGTTCGATAAAACCGTCGGCTTTTACCGAAGTGTTATACAATGCATAGGGTTGGTCGCTTTGACCGGAACTCTCTGACAACGCTTTTGCCGGCGTCGGCAGGCGGAAGGCAGGGGTTTGACCGCTTTGGTCGGTTGTGGCGGTGTACCATACGGTTCGATTTTCACCTTGATCGGTATAAATCGTAACGAGCGCCCCCTTGACGGGATACATGCCGCGCATAGTGGTGACATTCACCGCCAATTCGCCGAAGCTTTCGTTTGGCTCGGACGCCGGTTGTACCGGCGGAGCGTCGGCGGCTACACCGGGCGGAAAATTATCAATACTGTAAAGCTCCAAAAGGGTTGCACCGTATTGTTCCAATTTCTCTTTTTCGGTCATAAAATTATCCTCCAAATGCTTTTTTACCCTACATTTTATGCGCCGAACTGCTTTTTGAGAAGAAAAAACGGACGGTCTTTGTCAAGGAGACCGTCCGTTAGAGCGTTATATTTTTTTATTCAGCAAATCTAACTTTTCCAACATTACTTTGGTTTGATCCACAGCTTCCGGGTTGCTGTCGCGGTTGGATTGTTGCCAACTCTTAAAACGCGACAAGCCGCCGGAAAGACCGATTTCCGACCATCGCTTTACCTGATAAAAGGGCAAAAGCCACGGGTGTTTTCTCAAATTCGGATATTGATTTTCCAAAACCTCGCGTTTGAGGAACAAACGGGAAAGCGAAGCCGCAAAACGACTGGATGTCTGAGACTGCCGCACGGCAATATAGTTTTCATATTTGCCGAAAATGCCGGCGGAAAGAATGAAATTCTGCATCAGTTCGGTCGCTTCATCGTGCGTCTCGTCCCCGAACCAAACCTGCGAAAGCTTTAAGCAGGTCAGATAAAAGGTTTTCAGTCCGCATTGATCCATCAGACCAAGCAGTTTTCCCTGATCTGCCGGCATTTTTAAATTCATGAGATATAAATCCAAAAAGGCGCGGATCCCATAGCCGCCAAACATAAAATGTTTGAACAGATGGGCAATATGATAAAAGTAAAAATTTTCCGGGGTCATCAGGTAGTGGTGTCCGGTGCCCTCTTTCAAGACGGCGGTGTCCCAAACCTTTTCCAAGGCGGAACTGATTTCCTTATCGTATTCAAACAGGCAGAAATGAGCTTCAATCGTGGCGCCGGCGGGAGAAGTAACCTCAACCTCATGGCTGGACTGTTCCCCTACGGTATAACCGGATCGAGGCAAAACCTCGACCAAACGGTCAATATCTTCCCGGCGGAACAGAACATCAATATCACTGCCGGTACGCATATGCTCGCGCGGATAAAGCGACTTTAAAACGGCGCCCTTCAGCGGCATATAATCAATCTGCTCCGCTTCGCAAATGGCATAAAGATTCGCGGCGTCACAGTCCATGCGAATGTCCTGCGTCAACAGGATTTGCTGATTCAGCTCAAATTTCCTTTTCCATTTCGGCGCATTCTCCAACAAACGGTGCTGATACAGCTGTTCTGACGCAATATGAGCCAAATGCTGCGCGGACGAAAATTCAAAAAGCGCCGGTAACAGTTCTTCAGGAAGCGGGGGAAAATCTTCTATCGGAGAAAGTGCGTCTTTTAATAAAAGCAGTAAATAGGAAGCTTCCGGAGTCAAAACCGAATCTCTCCTTCCAAAAATTTAATGGATTTAGCGAATCACCCGAGGGTTACTGTTTCAAATAATTCATAAAGTTCGCCTTGTTTTCGGCGGCGGTCGTCGTCGGACGACCGAGATCCTCGCGTGCACCGATGGCGCACTTCACTTCAATCAAGGACAGCTCGTTACGCGCCTTTGCGGCTGTTAAAGCCTGGTCTAAACTTTCTAAATCCGATACCGATACCGCTGAACGGTAACCGCAGGCGGCAGCGATGGCGCAAAGGTCGATGTCGCCGGCAACGGTCGGCATGCCGCCCACCGTCTCGTGTGCACCGTTATTGATGACCAC
>JAFWUH010000073.1 GCA_017524165.1 Clostridia bacterium
AAAAAGAACGAAGAGCAGAATCATACACACAACCAAAGCAAGCAAAAAGACCGATTTTTTTTGTTGTTCCACCATCATTTATCACTCCTGTTTATAGATTTCCCCGTTTGATGAAAAAAATCCAAATAAAGGTTAAAAAATTGTAACTTCAATGATTCCTGATTTGTGATATAATAACTATGTATAATTGGAAAATTTTGCTCGGAGGTATTCTGTTTTGAGTGAAGAAAATATTTTCAGTTACGGAGATTCCGATGAGACTAATCAGGAACAAAGATTGGATCTGAATAGTTTTTTGACGGAAACACCAAAAAGAGAATTAATCATTCTCCCAAAAAGAAACGGGGAAAGAAGAAACGCGACCGTGTCTTGAAGGTTATTTTAACGATCTTTTTGATTGGTATTATTACATTCAGTATTGTGGTTGGAACCTTTCTGATGTATGTTTTCACGATGGTCGACGGGAAAATGGACGAAAACCTGAATGACTTGAAGTTAAATTTTACAACAACCATCTATATTAATGACGAAAACGGCAATGCAATAGAATATCAGCGTTTGCACGGTATGTTTAACCGTATTTGGGTGTCCTATGATCGACCGCTGGCAGAGGCAAAAGACGAATCCTATAAAGGAATTCCGCAAAATCTTGTGAATGCCTTTGTTGCAATTGAGGATAAACGGTTCTTTTCTCATAAGGGCGTTGACTGGAAACGCACAGCTTCGGCATTTGCCAACTTAATTTTAAAGTTCAATTCCGCAAATTACGGAGGGTCAACTTTGACCCAGCAGTTGGTCAAAAACCTGACAGGGGATAATTCTCGAAAACCAAGCCGAAAAATACGGGAAATTATGCGGGCACGCTATTTTGAAACACACTACGCCAAAGATACCATTGTGGAATGTTACTTGAATACCATTGCCATGGGACACGGTACCTACGGCGTTCAGGTAGCCTCTAACTACTATTTTAATAAAAATGTTTCAGACCTTACTTTGGCAGAATGTGCAACCTTGGCTGCCATTACGAAAAGTCCGACCTACTTTGCACCGGATGATTATCCCGAAGCGAACCGCAAGCGCATGAAAGCAGTTCTTGCCGAATTAAAAAATCAGCAATATATTACCGAAGAGGAATATCAGGCCGCCTTGGCCGAAGAAGTCAAAATCGTAGCCGACGAAAATGTTTTAAAGCAAAACGATATGAATTCTTACTTCGTAGACGCGCTGATCGACCAAGTTGTAAATGATTTGGTTAAAACCTATGGCTACGAAAAGAAACATGCTGAAAATATGTTCTATACCGCAGGTTATAAAATCTATGCTACGCTGATTCCTTCGGTTCAGGATAAAATCGACGCCGCTTTTGCTGATACACACTCTTTTGCTTTGAAAGGCAAGGACGGACAAACGCTGCAAGGATCCATGACGGTCATGGATTATAATGGTCATGTTGTCGCATTGGTTGGCGGTATCGGAGAAAAAACCAGCGTTCGCGGTTTTAACCGTGCTACAAGCGCTATCCGTCAACCCGGCTCAACCATGAAACCGCTTTCGGCGTATGCGCCTGCAATCGAAACCGATTTGGTTACCTACTCGACCTTGATCAATGATACCGCAACCAATTATAACGGTTGGAAACCGGTCAACTGGTATAATTCTTACCTTGGAAATGTTACGGTAGAGTATGCTTTGGAACGCTCTATTAATACAATTCCGGTCTATCTTGTCAATAAAATGACGCCGCAGTTCAGTTTTGACTTTTTAACACAAAAGCTCGGTATCACGACCTTAAACGCAGAGGATGTGAACCTGGCACCGCTCGGCATGGGCGGTACCAACGGCGGTATTACTACGCTGGAATCTGCCGCCGCGTTTGCCGTTTTCGGAAATGGCGGATTGTATTACAGCCCGACATTGTATACAAAGGTTACCGATCAAAACGGTGAAACAGTTCTGTCGCAGAATACAGAACCGGTTTTGGCGATCAGTGAAGATACAGCATGTATCATGAATCATTTGCTGCGTAATGTTGTCTACGGCGCAAAGGGTACCGGTAAAGACGCTGCGTCCTTTATTCCGCAGATGAAGTTTTATGCAAAAACGGGTACTTCAAACGATCAAAAAGACTTGTGGTTTGTCGGTGGCTCTCCGTACTATATTTCTTCTTGTTGGTGCGGTTATGATACCCAGCAGGATATCTCGCAAAGCAGTATCGCGCTTCGCTTGTGGGGTGCCGCCATGTCCAAGGTTCATGCCGGATTGGAACCGAAAGAATTTGCCGACAGCTCCTATGTTGTTCAGCGCTATTATTGTACCGAAACGGGCGGACTTGCTACGGATGCCTGTCCATCCAAAACGCTTGGATGGTATAAAAAGAATGTTCTTCCGTCAACCTGTAAGAGCCATAGCGGTACCGTTATTGCGGCGCCGACTAAGGAAGAATTAAAGCAAATGGAAACAGCACAAAATGAAAAAACGGATTCTTCCGCACCTGCTCAATAACGGAGGAATCGTTTCATGAAGAAGTTTTTAAAGTTTTTTTGTCTTGTTGTGGCAACGATAATTACGTTATCCTCAGTAGCCATGTTTTTCGCTGTTGCCAAAACAAACGGCGGCGCCGCGTTTGATTTTTTGGGTTGCAATGATATTATTGACAATATCAAAAACCTAGAAATCAATATGACCTCTGTTATTTATGTACAAAACAAAGAGGGTGAATGGCAGGAATATCAGCGCATTCACGGCAACGAAAACCGCATTTGGATCGAAGAAAGCAAAATGCCAAAGAATTTGAAGAATGCATTTATCGCTATTGAGGATCAACGGTTTTACGGACACCGCGGGGTGGACTGGAAAAGAACGGTTTTTGCTGTCACGAACAAATTATTGAAGTTTGCCTCGGTACAGGGCGGATCTACCATTACACAGCAATTAATTAAAAATGTGACCGGAGATAACGCACGTGTCAATAGCAGAAAAGCGCGTGAAATTGCGCGGGCGCTTGTGATTGAACGATCCCTCTCCAAGGATGAAATTTTAGGTTCCTACCTGAATACCATTTCTCTGGGTAACGGTATTTGCGGTGTGCAGGTTGCATCTAATTATTACTTCAATAAAGATGTTTCACAGCTTTCCTTGGTGGAATGCGCTTCGTTGGCCGCTATCACCAAAAATCCCTCCGCCTTTAATCCGGAAACAGCACCGGAAGGCAATAAGGAACGCAGAAATGTTGTTTTGCAGGAAATGTTGCAACAGAAATTAATATCCGAACAAGAGTACGAGGATGCTGTGAATACCGAATTAAAGTTGGATGATACCCAACGAAAGAACTTTGAAATTCCAATCAACAGTTACTTTGTCGACGCATTAATTGAACAATTAATTGCCGATTTATCAGAAAAATACGGTTGCAGCAGTGATACCGCTTCCTCCATGGTATACAATGGAGGATATAAAATTTATGCCACGGTTGATCCGGCAATTCAAGAAACGATGGAAAAGGTCTATTTGAATCAAAAGAAGTATTTTTCCAAAAGATCCAGAATTGAAAGAGGAAAAACCGTTCAATCCGCCATGACGGTTATGGATTATAACGGTCATATTGTCGGATTAGTTGGCGGAGTCGGAGAAAAGACAGTAAACCGCGGATTAAACCGTGCTATGTCTGCACCAAACCAACCCGGTTCCACTATGAAACCGTTAGGCGTTTATGCGCTTGCGTTAGATCGGGGAATCACGCATTATTCTGACAGTATGGTGGATTCTCCGTTAGATCACTACTATCCGGATGGAAAAAAAGGTCCGCAGGAATGGTATGGCTATTATGCCGGCAATATGACGCTGATCAAAGCCATTGAACGGTCCGCTAACACAATTCCGTGTAAATTACTTAAGGATATCGGGTTGGAGGAATCCTATAAGTTCTTGACCGAGTCGCTCGGTATGAAATATTTATCAAACGAAGACAAAAACCTTTCTGCGTTAGCATTGGGCGGATGTCAGTATGGAATAACAACCACCGAATCTGCCGCCGCTTATGCGATTTTCGGCAATCAGGGGAAATACTTCCGTCCTACCACCTATTACAAGGTCGAGCGGGCAACCGGCGAGGTTGTCTTGCAGGCGGATGTTGTCGGTAAACAAGTGATAAAGCCAGCAACGGCATCGGTAATGAACAAGTTGTTGCAAAATGTTGTTTACGGCAGTCAGGGAACCGGTAAAAATATTGCTAATTTTTCCAAAAACCTCAAAGCTTTTGCCAAGACGGGTACCACCAGCGATGTGTACGACTTATGGATGGTCGGCGGATCTCCTTACTATGTCGGTTCTGTTTGGTATGGATTTGACAAAAACGAGGAAATGAGTAACAACAATGACGCGGCTACGATCTGGAAAGCGGTCATGTCAGAAATTCATAAGGATTTAGAAGAAAAAGAGTTTATTATGAGTGATGACCTGATCGAAGCAAAGTATTGCAAAAAATCCGGATTGCTTGCAGGTTCTAAGTGCTACAGTAAAGCGGACGGTTATTTTATACCCGGCGCGGAAGTCGGTGTTTGCAGCGGCAAACATTCTTCGGCTTCTGTTGAATCATCTTCCGGGTCATCCTCGTCATCTGCTTCTTCCGGTTCTTCGACCACTTCATCAACCGGCGATTCATCTAAATCAACATCAGAAGCCACCGAAAGCAGTAAAACGGAATCCGGTACAGCGAGTAATTCTTCTTCAGAATCAACCTCATCCACACCTTCTACCACTTCATCCGCTGCGGAAAGTAATTCTTAGTTAAAAAACAGAGACAATGATTGAAAAAATCACTGTCTCTGTTTTTGATTTCTTATAGATTATGTAATTATCTATCAAATATTGAATGACCGAAAGAGTCAATAGCAACGGTTAACGGAAAATTTTTGAGCGTAAGCCGCTTTACAGATTCACAACCAAGATCTTCAAACGCGATGACCTCTGCTTCGCTGATACACTGTGCCGCCAATGCGCCGGCACCACCTAAAGCGCAAAAATAAACAGCTTGATTCCGTTGAATGGATGCACAAACTTCTTTGGATCTTGCACCTTTGCCGATGGTTGCCATCAATCCCAAATCGTGCAGTTTCGGCGTGTAGGGATCCATGCGAGATGATGTTGTCGGTCCGCAACTACCAATCGGTCTGCCATCGGGCGTCGGTGTCGGACCGGCGTAATAGATGACCGCATCCTGAATCGGATAGGGAAGCGGTTGATCGTTTTCCATTCGTTCAAAAATTCGTTGATGTGCCGCGTCACGAGATGTATAAACTGTTCCGGAAAGCAAAACGCGATCGCCGACCGTCAATTGCGGAATATATTCCTTTAATTCAGAAACATGAATATGAAATTCTTTCATCGTTCCAATAACTCAAACACATCGGAGAATTGATCCTTTGCGTTTTGCTCCACAGCTTGATTTTCTTCGATTTTCTCTTTTGTCTTGGCAATAGAAGAAAGCATTTCATCCATCTGCTGATGAAATGAGCGGGATGTTTCTTCTAAAGAATTTTTCAACTCTTGCAAAGAAATTTGCGTCTGTTCGACACAGGAAAGATTTTTTTCAACTTCTTTTTTAGACAGGAAACTGCTCTCGGCAGAACGAAGCATAATTTCTTTAGCGTTAGATTGTGCAACCAAATAAAGTTTGCCGATATTTTCTGCCAGCCGTTCAATTTCATGATACTGGCGTTGAAAGTCTTCCAAAGATTTTTGCATGGAATCACGCTCGGCAGTAATGTCTTGCACCGATTGATTTAACGCATGAATCTCATCATGCAAATCATTGATTTTCTGTTCGTGTAGGGTGTTTTCATGAATAAAATATTCTTCAACATCCTTGCAGTTAAAACCAAACACGGATTTTCTGAATTTTGTCGTCATTTTAATTCCTCTTTTAAATTGAAAAATCTTCCGCCGTAAATTCCTTGCGAATGCTTTGGTGTAACGGCGTTCTTTTTAAAATATCATATTTGAATTTTCTGCAAGAATCATTCTTTTGCACAATACCGTGCTTGATGCAAAAAACATCTTGTGAAAATTCGGATGGATGTCCGTGAACGCAGTAGGCGCATTGACGGACGATTTTTTTTGAAATCAGTGATTTTGACATATCATTTTCCTTTGTTTTTTTCTATTATATCATATCATTTTTTAAATTTCCACCCTCTTTTTTTCCGTATAATACAAGAAACAACAAAATAAGCATCAAAAGCAAAGAAAATGACAACATGACGGTCGAATAGGTTTGATGAAACCGCGGTATAAAATGATTGGAAAAAACGGAAATTTTCGGTTGAAAGATCATCATTTCGATCTTCATTGTACCGGCAAAGATCAATCCGTGAAGGAGTCTATATAAAACAAATTTCCCGTAATTGACTGCAAAATCCTTGGAAAAAGATAAAACTTGACACCAGACGGAAACGCCGGCAAAACCCACCAAAAAAGAAATAAAATATATGTTTTTCGATTGAAAAATGCCGTTAGATATTTCAAGCAGAGGAACAATATATTGCGCAAACGGATTTTCAGCAAAAAAGTATTTGCTGTAGGCGGTCAAAACGGCAAAGAATAAAACATATCCGCAAATACTGATCATCGCTGTGGAGCTTTGAGAAACGGCGTCGGTAAACTTACTTGCAAAAGATGTTTTTTTGCTTTGAAAACGATGACTGTTTCTATTTGATTTTAAATAAAAGCGGACAATAAACGCTAAAATAAATGCAGAAAAAATCTGCGCAAATAACAGCATATAACCGATTTTTTTTGAAGAAAATATACCGTCTCCAATGATAAAAATCAAAAAAGCAGGTCCGGAATGGATACAACAGTTCAAGAGGTTTCCGGCATTATCCTTGGAGATTGCGCCTTCACGAAATCTTGCTTCCAATAATTTAGCGCCAATGGGATAGCCGCCGACGATCGAGAACAAAAATATTTTCATCTCATCCGGATTCATGTTAAATAATCCGGCTAATTTAAAAAGAATGTTTTCAATTCTTTTGGGCCAATTATACTGGATACAAAATAAAATACAAACTGTAAAAGGAAATAAAGAGGGAATAATTGACTGCCCGCAGACCAAAAAACCTTCTGTTACTCCCTCTTTTCCAACGCCGGGATTTAGAATCAAAAACACCATTAAAAGCAGTACCGGAACGGTCTGTAAAATTTTCTTTTTCAATTTCATCACCCTTTCATCATATGCTTGGAATCATGATTTTCATGTAAAAATCATAATCTTTATTATTGAAGATACGGCGGTGATTGTTTTGTCGAAGAAATATCGTTTCCCTGTTAAAAAAGATCGAGAAAAAATTTATTGGAACGGTAAAAATGCGGTCGAACAACAGTTGGCGGGTCTGCCGCGATTAGAGCTTTTTTCCAATCTTTCTTTTACCCTTGAGGGTTGCAAGGGAATTTTGGAATACCGGGATGACTATATCAAAATGAAAATCTCCAAGGGCTCGGTTACCCTTTGCGGAGAAAAACTTACCGTTGTCAGCTTTCAGGGCAAGAATATACAAATTGCCGGTCGGATTTTTTCTTTGGAATTTTCTGTCGCGAAAGGGGAAGGACAATGATCTATTTGTATCGTTTTCTTTGCGGTTTTGTTCTGGTAGAGCTTTCGGGTGAAAATCCGGAAAAGTTATTAAACCTTGCCGCACAACATAGAATTTCTGTTTGGGGATTTCGTCGAAGAAATGGAAATTTATGTTTTTATCTTTCTGTAAAGTCCTTCTATAAAATCAGAAAATTACGGCGAAAAGCCAAAACAAGAATACATATTTTAAATCGGGTGGGTTTACCGTTCATGATTCATCCGTACCGATTTCGATACGGTCTTTTTCTCGGCGGAGGGATTTTTTTATCACTTTTATTTCTTCTGTCTAATTTTATTTGGTCTTTTGAAATTGCCGGTAATCAGCAAACAACTAAAAAGGAAATTTTAACCGCCTGCCAAGAGCTCGGCATTCATTACGGCACACCGAAAAGAAAGATCAATTCGCGCATTTTGTCACAAAAATTAATCCTATCTTGTCCGAATCTTTCTTGGGCAACTTTTAATGTGGGGGGCACGGTTTTAACGGTCGAAGTCAGTGAAAGGAAAACCGAAAAGATTGATGATGACGAACCCTGTAATTTAAAAGCTTCCGCAGACGGAATTATAAAAAAAATAGATGTAATTTCCGGCACCCCAATGGTTTCGGTCGGCGATACCGTTCATCAGGGTGAAATATTGGTGTCCGGCATCACCCAAATCGGCGATCAGACTGTTTTTTCCCGCGCCGAAGGAAGTGTTCTGGCAGAAGCCAGATTGATCTATTCCAATAAATTTATGTTGCAGCAACAAAAAACCGCCAAAACCGGACAACGGTTTTATCGAAAGACCGTTTCTGTTTTCGGGCGTCCTGTTCCTCTGTTTATCGGCAAAATCAAAGGAAATTATGAATTATCTTCTTCCTCTGTACCGTTGTCTTTCTTTGGCAAAAATTTGCCAATTCTTTTGATTGATTCATGTTATGAAATGATTGATACAAATTCGGTGTCCTACACGCAGGAGCAGGCGGAACTTAATTGTTACGATCAAATAAAAAAACAAATAGAAAAAGATCATATCAAAATTTACTCGGAAGAATAAAAAAATATAGCAACGGATGCGGAATCCGTAACGATCACAACGGTAATTTTGACCGAAAAAGATATTGCGGAAAAAGAAAAGATTTTATTTGATTCGACAAATTGACATTGCAAAAAAATATGGTATAATAAAAGAAAAGATAACTTGGAGGATTATACTTTTGATCGAAAAAATCATTCGATTTGAAGCGATTGATGCACAAGCTAAATTGTTCGGTCAATTTGACGAAAACATCAAACGGTTGGAAAAAGAATATCAGATTCAAATCACCTCTCACGGCGATGTTTTAAAACTTCGCGGGGAGGAAACCAATGTCAGTTTAGCGGAACGGACCGTAAATAGTCTGTTATTTCTTGCCCAAAAAGGGGAAGAAATTGATTCCGGAACCATTGACCGTGTTGCGGCGTTAGTAGAAGACGGCGATGATGATAAAATTTCATCTATTACCGATTCGGACTGCATTTGTATCACGCAGAAAGGGAAACCGGTCAAAGCCAAGACCCTCGGGCAAAAACGTTATATTGACGCAATCCAATCCAACACCGTCACCATTGCCGTTGGACCGGCTGGAACAGGTAAAACCTATTTGGCTGTTGCCGCGGCGGTTAACGCTTACCGCTCGAAACAGATCAGTCGCATTATTTTGACGCGACCCGCGGTCGAAGCCGGGGAAAAATTAGGGTTTCTTCCGGGTGATTTGCAACAAAAGATCGACCCGTATCTTCGCCCGCTTTATGACGCACTCTATGATATGTTGGGTGCAGAAAGCTTTCAACGCTGTCATGAACGCGGCGATATTGAAGTGGCACCGCTCGCCTATATGCGCGGTCGAACACTGGATGACAGTTTTATCATTTTAGATGAAGCGCAGAATACGACCGGTGAACAAATGAAGATGTTTTTGACCCGTCTCGGCTTTAATTCCAAAATTGTTGTCACCGGGGATATCACGCAAATTGATTTGCCCGACGGAAAGGCATCAGGGCTGAAAGAAGTGCTTAAAATTCTGCGCGGCGTGGAGGATATCGCGCTGATTCATCTAACCGGGAAAGATGTTGTTCGACATCATTTGGTGCAACAAATTATTAAGGCATACGAAAAGTATTACGATAGAGGGAAGGATACTCGTTCATGAAGATAAAAGTGCATATAGTCGATAAGCAGAAAAAAGTAAAACTACCAACCGGTATTCGACTGTTGATACGCAAAACTTGTATGGCAACATTGGAATCGGAAAAATTTGAATTTCCTGCCGAAGTAGATGTCAGCATTGTCGATGATGAAGAGATCAAATCGCTGAATACGAAATTCCGAAAGATTGAAGATTCTACCGATGTCCTTTCTTTTCCGCTCTTTGAAAAAGGAGAATACGAGCCAAACCCGGAAACCGAGTCCGTTTTGCTGGGAGATATTGTTATTTCGGCGGAGCATGCTTTGAAACAAGCCGAGTTGTACGGTCATGGATTTGAGCGGGAAATTGCTTTTTTAACCGTTCATTCTATGCTCCATTTACTGGGTTATGATCATGTAAACGGCGGGTTGGAACAGGAAATCATGCGCGAAAAGGAAGAAATGATTTTGGCAAATCTCGGACTTGCCATTAATAAAGTATGATGATGAAACAGAAAACAGCTTTTATTACCATTCTCGGACGGCCGAATGTCGGAAAATCTTCCTTGATGAATCGCCTTTTAAATCAAAAAATTGCTATTGTTTCCAATAAACCGCAAACCACCCGGACCAGGATCATGGGCGTTTTGACCAAAGAAGAAACGCAGTTTGTTTTTATGGATACACCGGGTTTTCACCGGCCGCACAACAAATTAGGCGAAAATATGATTCGTGCCGTGAAAAGCGGTATGGAGGATGTCGACGGCGCATTGTTTGTAGTCGACGCGGCACCCGAATTTCAGTTTCATGAAAATAATCTTCCGTCCAACGAAGTTGCTCTTTTAGAACAAATCAATGCCAAAAAAATACCGGCAATTTTGGTATTGAATAAGATTGATTTGTTAAAAAATAAAGAATCATTACTCACCATGATATCCGCTTATTGTAAATACTGTAGTTTTGCGGCGGTGGTTCCGCTTTCGGCAAAATCGGGTGACGGAATCAATATTTTGTTAGATGAAATGGAACAGTTTGCCAAGCCGTCTGTTCACTTTTTTGCCGAAGATCAAGTGACCGACCAATCGGGACAGACTATGGTCTCGGAAATGATTCGTGAAAAACTGCTTCGCCGTTTGGATCGTGAAGTGCCGCACGGTATTGCCGTTGGTCTGGAACGGTTCTTTGAGCGTGATAATGCGGCAGGAGAGCCGATTCTGAATGTAGATGCGGTAATATACTGTGAAAAAGAATCTCATAAAGGAATCATCATCGGAAAAGGCGGCGCTGCATTGAAACAGATTGGCATTGATGCACGCCGGGATATTGAAAAGTTTTTCGGCATACAGGTTTCTTTAAAGCTTTGGGTCAAAGTCAAAGAAGATTGGCGAAACCGTGACGGCTTGATTCATTCGTTTGGATTGGATGCAACCGACATTTGACGGATTTTTCCTAACATATTTTCAGCGCCTTCGAAGACAATGATAATGTATTTTGTTTTCGGAGGCGTTTTTTATGGAACAAAACGAGTTATGGCTGCGATTTTTGATCAGCGGTAAGGTTGAAGATTACTTAAAATATTCTGCTTGCTGTCAGCAGAATGCGGACGGAGGAAAAAATCTTGCACATTGCGACCGAAGGATTGGTACTACGCGAACAGGATATCGGAGACAACGACCGTCTGATTACGATATTATCTCGTGATTTAGGCGTCATCCGTGCCTATGCGTCGGGGGTAAAAAGCATCAAAAGCAAACGCGACAGCGGCACCTGCTTGCTTTCTTTTTCCTCTTTTATGCTACATAAAAAAAATGATCATTATCGCGTCAACGAGGCTGTGTGTAAACACTTTTTTATGGAAGCCGGTAACGATTTATTCGTTTTGAGTATAGCACAATATTTTTGTGAGTTGGCAGAATTGCTTTGCCCGAAAGAATCACCTGCCGACACTTTTCTTCGTTTAATGTTAAATTCACTTTACTTTTTGACCGAGGGGAAGCGCGATTTGTTTCAGATAAAAGCCATTACAGAATTAAGAATCTGTACTGTTTCGGGATACTGCCCCGATTTGATCGGTTGCTCGTCCTGCGGTGCGTTTGAAAAGAATCTTATGTATTTCAATCCGAATGACGGTTCGCTTTTATGTCAGGATTGTTCCGAACGAAATGGTTTTCAACTGAATCGTACGGTTCTTTCGGCGATGCGTCACATTATTTATTCAGAATTTAACCGCTTATATGCTTTTGAGATTCCGTCAGAGGACAGTAAATATCTTTCGGAAATTACCGAGCGATATCTGCTGTATCAAACCGAACATCATTTTAAAACGCTTGATTTTTTTCATTCTTTATAAATGAGGGATACAATGACATATTTACCCGAAAAAACCTGTCGCACATTAGAACTGGATAAGGTATTGCTAAAACTTTCGGATGAGGCTTCCATGCCTGACGCCAAAGGCGCCGCATTAAATTTATTGCCGGTTACATCGATATTTGAAGTACAAACCTTGTTGAATCAAACCAACGAGGCATATCAGCTTGCGGCAAGATACGGCGGACCGCAATTTGGCGCTCATGAAAGCATGATTGCTTCGTTATCCCGTGCGGAACTCGGTGCGGTTCTTTCCATGGGTGAGCTGTTGTCAATTGCATCTTTTTTGGTATCCGTCCGCAAGGTGAGCGAATGGCACCAAAACGGAGAAAATACCGAGACGCCTGCTTTGCTTCATTTGTTTTCTATGCTTTGCCCTAATAAGTTTTTAGAAGATAAGATATCCTTTTCGATACAGTCTCCGGATACGCTTTATGATAACGCTTCGGCAACACTTGCCGACCTTCGTCGTAAAATCAAAAGTAAAAGCAACAAAATTCGTGAGGATTTAGACAAAATCATTCACGGTCCGTCGGCTCGCTGGCTGCAAGATGCTATTATTACGCAACGCGACGGACGGTTTGTCGTACCGGTGAAGATCGAACATCGCGGCGAGGTCAAAGGTATCGTTCATGACACATCATCCACCGGATCCACGCTTTTTGTTGAACCGATGAGCGTTGTGGAAACCAATAATGAAATCCGTGTGCTGGAACTAAAAGAGCAAGAGGAAATCATCCGCATTTTATCTGAGCTTTCCGCCGCTGTATCCGATTTTTCGGATGCAATCAAACAATCCTATAACGCCATGGTAGAACTGAATCTAATCTTTGCCAAGGTGAAGCTTGCCGATAAAATGGGGGCTGTTGTTCCGAAATTAAACGATAATGGATGCGTTTATTTAAAGCGCGCAAGACATCCGTTGATTCCTCAAAAGCAGGTTGTTCCGATTACGGTTTCTCTTGGAAAGGAATTTGATACCCTCATTATCACCGGTCCGAATACCGGTGGTAAGACTGTCACGCTGAAAACAATCGGTTTGTTGACCTTGATGACCATGTGCGGATTAATGATTCCGGTCGATGAAAGCAGTGAAATATCTGTTTTTTCACAGATTTTTGCCGATATCGGTGACGAACAAAGTATTGCACAAAATTTATCGACCTTTTCATCTCACATGGCAAATATCATTCAGATTCTCTCGCTTTGTAACGATCAATCCCTGGTATTGTTTGATGAACTCTGCGCCGGTACGGATCCAATTGAGGGCGCGGCATTGGCAAAATCAATTTTGATCCAACTGACCGAAAAACGCGTAAAAACAGTAGCAACCACGCACTATGCTGAATTGAAAGCATACGCTTTGGATACTCCCCGCGTCGAAAACGCCGCCTGCGAATTTGATATTGCAACTTTAAAACCGACCTACCGTTTAATAATCGGTACGCCGGGAAGATCCAATGCTTTTGCAATTTCACGCCGGTTAGGATTAGATGAAAGCATTATTTCAGCCGCAAAAAGTCAAATATCCGATGATGATCTGCGCTTTGAGCGCGTTGTCGCCAGTTTGGAATCTGCCCGACAGCAAGCGGAAGAAGACCGGAAAATCGCCGCTGATTTGCGCCTTGAACTTAACCGTCAGAAAAAGACTGCAGAGGAAAAAATGCATGAATTATCGGTTAAACAGGATAAAATAATGTCCGAAACACGCGAGAAAGCTCGATATATTATTGAAGATGCGCGAGAAAAAGCCGCCGCTATGCTAAACCGTATGGAGGATTTTCACAAGCAACTTAAGGCAGAAAATGCGGCAAAAATGTTAGAATCGGCACGCGCGGATTATAAAAAAACCATTTCATCTTTGGAAAAAGCCGCCGATCCTGTGGTGGAAAAAAATGTCGGTCAACCGCTGGAATCTCCGCCGTCTGTCGGCGATACTGTTCTGTTGAGCGATTTTAATCGCGAAGCATCTGTTCTTGCCGTTGACGAAAGAGGGAAGAGGGCGCAGGTTTTATCAGGTTCGATGAAACTATGGGTTTCTTTTGATTCTTTAAGATTAAGCAAGAAAAAAGCAAATACTTCCGCTCAAAAAACAAGACGGGTTACCGGTCTTTTTTCACGAGCCGAACGCAATGTAAAGGGAGAAATTGATTTGCGCGGGATGGCTTCAGATGAAGCCATCCTGGAGGTTGACCGTTATTTGGATCAAGCTGTTCTCTCCGGCATTGAAACGGTACATTTGATTCACGGAAAGGGAACAGGAACCTTGCGAAAGGCTATTCAAGCCCACCTAAAAAAACACCGTTTGGTGAAAAGCTACCGATTGGGCACTTTTGGCGAGGGAGAAAGCGGCGTAACGGTTGTTTCACTTGCCGATTAAAAAATAAACCGTCTCTCGGTTTTTCAATCAAGAAACGGTTTATTTTTTCTGAAAGGTCGATAACGGATTGGCGTCAACGGCTCGTTTGATTTGTTGATCGGAAACATGTGTATAAATCTGTGTGGTTCCAAGATTGGCATGACCTAATAAATCTTTCAATACACGAATGTCTACATTGCCGTGTTGATACATCAGCGTTGCCGCGGTGTGTCTTAATTTATGGGTCGAAAATCCCTGCCCGCCGAGACCTGCGGTTTCTAAATAGGATTTGACCAGATGTTGCACCGTTTTGTTGCTGATCCTTTTATGTTGACGGCTGATA
>JAFWUH010000074.1 GCA_017524165.1 Clostridia bacterium
CGGAAAAGCAGGCGGCGTGAGCCGACCGCCGTTTGCAGTTGCTTTTCACTACGCCTAAGGCTCCGTTTCAAAGCAACTGCAAACATTATACCATTTCTTCTTTTTTAAACGAAAATGGTTCACATCTCTTTACAACGCAGACTTGAGAATATTGAATAATAAATAAAAAACTTGTTTTTTGAACGAAAATATGCTATCATGTTAAAGAATATTAAGTTAAAAATCTTTTCGGCAATGATAATTTGTTTTGTCATATAGAAAGGTCTCTTTTTAAATGAAGAATAGTTTTCAATCAAAAACAGCATCTTTTTTTCAGAAAACCTTGCCCGATTTTTGCAAAGAAAATATCACAGTATCTTCTACCAAAGCTTCCCGCATTACCGCCGCCATCGTGACTGCCGTTTTGCTGTTGACGGTTATTGTTGACCACAAAGCCTACACCGATCAAACTTTTCGCGACAAATGGATTTTGTTGGCTCTATGCTTAATTTTTCCGTTTTTGATCGGTCTTGTGATCAAATACCGTTTAGAAATCAAGCAACCGATCGCTAAGCATATTTCCACTGTTCTATTGCTGATCGTCATGCCGATTTTGACCATGTCCATGACCGAGTGTTTAAACAGCGTTTATATCTACGACATGACCTATTTGGGATTTTTTGCAAATTATGTTGTGATAACCTTTTTCTATCTGTTGATTTATGCACTTTCAGGCAGTCTTCGTTTGCCGATACTTATCATCAACCCCATTTTCTTTCTTTTAGGCGTTTCACACTGCTATTTAATGGAATTTCGCGGCACGCCTTTTCTGCCGATGGATTTTCTGGCGATCAAAACGGGAATGGGTGTTGCCAATACCTATAAATTCACCTTAAATTATTTGGTGTTAACCGCAACTTTGATTTTTATTTTTTCGATTGCTATTGCCATTCGTCTCAAAACGCCGGTCGTACCGAGAACAGTGAAGCTTTCGCTTCGCTTGTTCAGTGCAACATTTACTTTTGTCGTTGCATTTTTGTTTTACGGCACTTCTGTTTTTGCCGACGCCGGTGTAAAACCCGATTTTTGGAATCAAAATCGCGGTTATCATAACTTTGGATTTGCCTATAACTTTGTATGCAACACTAAATATTTGTTTATGTCTGCGCCGAGCGGTTATGACGCGGAAAAAGTCGGCGACTATGTTTCCAAAGTTGTAGAGGAAACAAATACTGCAGACAATACCGCTAAAACGCCGAATATCATCTGCATCATGAACGAATCCCTGGCAGATTTACAAGTGCTCGGCAGTTTTGAAACCAATGAAGACTATATGCCGTTTTTACATAGTCTGACCGAAAACACCGTCCGCGGCAACCTGTATGTACCGGTGATCGGCGCCGGAACCTCCAATACCGAGTTTGAGTTTTTGACCGGTCATTCCACGGCATTTCTTCCCTCCGGCAGTAACGCTTATATGCTTTATATCAAGAATCCGTTGGCGTCTCTGACCTCTACGCTCAAAGCACAAAACTATTCTGCGCTTGCTTTGCATCCCTATTATGCCGCCGGCTGGAACCGTGTCAAGGTCTATCAAAACATGGGCTTTGACAACTTTATGAGTCTTGAAAATTTAATGGATATTTCCATCATGTCGGAATATGTCCAAAACGGAAATGATCCGAATTATCTGCAATCCCTGGTAGAACAGTATTACCCCGACCGAAATATGCTGATGCGCCAATATATCAGCGACGCTTACAATTATCAAGTACTTATTAAGGACTATGAAAACCGTGATAAAACCAAACCTTATTACACCTTTAATGTGACGATGCAAAATCACGGCGGCTACTCCTCCAGCTGTAGAAATTTCCCTGAAGTCATTTCTGTCACTTCATCTCAAAATGTTTATAATAAAGCGAATAAATATCTTTCATTAGTACGCGCCAGCGATGCCGCTTTTGAAGAGCTGATCAACTACTTCAAGCAGGTGAAAGAACCGACCGTCATCTGTATGTTCGGCGATCATCAACCCTCGGTGGAACCCGCCTTTATTGCCGAACTTCTCGGCACAAACAATTTAAGCGGCTTAACATTGGATCAGGAACAACGCCGTCATGTGACCCCGTTTTATATTTGGGCGAATTATGATATTGAGGAACAGCAGATCGAGCGGCTAAGTGTTAACTATCTTGCCACAAAGGTTTTGGAAGTGGCAAATGTTCAAATGACCGAATATAACAAATATCTGCTCAAGCTTTCCGAAAAACTGCCGGTAATTGATACAGTCGGTTATATCGACGCAGACGGAACAAACTACCGCTGGAGTGACCGTTCGGATTATACTGATTTACTGGACGAATACGAACGGATTCAATACAACAATATTTTCGACAGCAAAAACACGCATAACCAAACCTTCTATCTCAACGGATACACTCTGCCGAATCCTCAGGACGAACCGCAGGAGGAAAATCAACCGTGATCAATACCACTCTTTGTTACATTGAACAAGACGGCAACTATCTCCTGTTACATCGCATAAAAAAGAAAAATGATATCAACAAGGATAAATGGATCGGTATTGGCGGAAAGTTTTTGGAGAATGAAAGCCCGGAAGAATGCGTGATCAGAGAAACAAAGGAAGAAACGGGATTGACGCTCTTAAACCCTCGTTATCGCGGTATTGTAACCTTTGTTTGTGACCAAGGCGAAGGTGAATGGATGCATTTGTTTACCGCAGACCTTTTTTCCGGACAATTGCAGGAGTGTGACGAAGGAGAACTTTGTTGGGTACCCAAAAAAGCCGTATATCAGCTACCGATTTGGCAGGGTGATAAAATCTTTTTAAAGTTGATTGAAAACCCGCTGCAACCTTTCTTTTCTTTAAAACTGGTTTACGATCAAGACCGCCTTTGTCAAGCTGTTTTAAACGGCGAAGAGCTTTCTCTTGAAAACTGTTAATTGTTTTTACGGATTCCGCTTGGAATCCGTATTTTTTTGAAGAATATGTTTGCACTTTTTCCGGAAATATGATAAAATAAAGGGAATTTTTTTGAGAGGGGACCTTTCTTTGACTTTGGATCAACTAAAAATCGGACAAGACGCCTATGTCGATTCGGTTATCTGCGAGGATACTGCACTTCGGAAGCATATCTTGGATATAGGTCTTACGCCCGGCACCGAAGTCACCTTGGTAAAAACGGCGCCGATGGGGGATCCCATGGAATTTGAAGTCCGCGGATACGAACTGTCCATGCGGCGTGACGAAGCCGCCTGCATTACGGTTCGCGACGCGCATTCCGCCCACGAAAAAGAACAGAACCGCAAAAACAACGGTGATATTCCCCATCCGCAGACCGGCGAAATGGGTGTCTACCATGTCAAACAAAAGGGCAACAAAATTCCGGACGGTCAGCCGATCGTCTTTGGTCTTGCCGGCAATCAAAACAGCGGCAAAACAAGCTTATTTAACCAACTGACCGGTTCCAATCAACATGTCGGCAATTTTCCGGGTGTCACGGTTGACCGAAAGGACGGTACCATCAAAGGTCACCCCAACGCAACGGTTACCGATCTTCCCGGCATCTATTCTCTCTCTCCTTATACCAGCGAAGAAATTGTGACCCGTGAATTTTTCTTAAAAAACCGTCCGAGCGGTATTATCAATATCGTTGACGGCACCAATCTGGCACGCAATCTCTATTTGACCATGCAGTTGATCGAATTGGATATTCCGATGGTTGTCGCATTAAATATGATGGACGAGGTGCGTGAAAACGGCGGAACTATTTTTGTCAATCGGTTGGAAGACCTGCTTGGTGTTCCCGTTATCCCGATTTCCGCCGCAAAAAATGAAGGTATCCATGAATTGATCGACCATGCACTTCATGTTGCTCGCTACCGCGAACGACCGGGACGGCAGGATTTCTGTTCCGCTAACGGTGCCGACGGCGGCGCGATGCACCGATGCATTCATTCCATTATCCATTTGATTGAAGACCACGCCAAAGCCGCCAAGATCCCCGCGCGTTTTGCCGCAACCAAAATTGTGGAGGGCGACCGCCTTATTTTGGACAGTTTGGCTTTAGACGATGTGGAACGGCAATTGATCGAGCAAATCGTTACCGAAATGGAAATTTCCACCGGCAAAGACCGGTTGGCGGCTCTTGCCGATATGCGTTTTAACTTTATCGACGCGGTTTGCGCCGAAACAGTTGTGCGCCCGAAGGAAAGCAAGGGACATCGGCGCAGCGTAAAAATAGACCGCATTCTGACCGGAAAATATACGGCTATTCCCGCCTTTGTCGGCATTATGGCATTGATCTTTTGGCTGACCTTCGGCGTCATCGGCAATCTCTTGTCTGACTGGATGGAATTGGGAATTGCAACAATTACCGATCTTTGTTCCAAAGGGCTAACACATTACGGCATTAACCCGGTGGTTCATTCCCTTGTCATTGACGGTATTTTTGCCGGTGTTGGAGGAGTCTTGAGTTTTCTGCCCATCATTGTGGTTTTATTCTTCTTCCTGTCTATTTTGGAAGATTCCGGCTACATGGCGCGAATCGCTTTTGTGATGGATAAGCTGTTGCGGAAAATCGGTTTATCGGGACGAAGTTTTGTTCCGATGCTGATCGGATTTGGTTGTTCGGTACCCGCCATTATGGCAACGCGTACCCTTCCGTCAGATCGCGACCGAAAAATGACCATCCTGTTGACACCCTTTATGAGTTGCTCGGCGAAACTGCCGATCTACGCTCTGTTTACCGCCTTTTTCTTCCCGAAATACGCCGTTTGGGTCATGATCGGGCTTTATTTCGGCGGAATGGTCATTGCCGTTCTTTTTGCCCTCTTATTAAAGAAAACACTCTTTAAAGGTCATCCGGTTCCCTTTGTGATGGAACTGCCGAATTATCGTTTGCCGACGCCCGTTAATGTTGCTAAGCTGATTTATGATAAAGCCAAGGATTTTGTGACGCGTGCCTTTACTATCATTTTCTTGGCTTCCATCATCATTTGGTTCTTACAGACCTTTGATCTGCATCTAAATGTGGTAAAGGATTCTTCTCAAAGCTTGCTTTCGCTGATCGGTGGATGGATCGCCCCTGTTTTTTCTCCGCTTGGATTCGGCAACTGGCAGGCATCCACGGCGCTCATCACCGGATTTATGGCAAAAGAAAGCGTTGTCAGCACCCTGACGGTTTTATTAGGCGGTTCGACCGGATTGCTTTCCACCCTGTTTTCCGCTCGCTCTGCCATCTGCTTTTTAACCTTTACCCTGCTATATACCCCCTGCGTTGCCGCCATCGCCGCCGTTCGACGGGAATTAGGCGCAAAATGGGCAATACTGGTTGTGGGATTACAGTGTGTGATTGCGTGGCTTGTTGCCTATCTTGTTCACTTTGTCAGCATATTGATCTGAAATTTCGGATAGAATACAGTAAACAGTAAAAGGAGTATCCGCCGTGGCATTACCGTTAAAAGATGAAATTAACCGCCGTCGCACCTTTGCGATCATCTCGCACCCCGACGCCGGCAAAACGACCCTGACCGAAAAACTCTTGTTATATGGAGGCGCTATTCAAACCGCCGGTTCGGTCAAAGGGATAGCGACCGCGCACCATGCCGTATCCGACTGGATGGAATTGGAAAAGCAACGCGGCATTTCCATCACCTCTTCCGTTCTTCAGTTTGAGTACAACGGCTGCTGTATCAATATTTTGGACACGCCGGGTCACCAGGATTTTTCGGAGGACACCTACCGCACCCTGATGGCGGCAGACAGCGTGGTAATGGTCATTGATGCCGCAAAAGGTATTGAGCCGCAGACCCGAAAGCTCTTTAAGGTTACCGCCATGCGGCATATCCCGATCTTTACCTTTATTAATAAACTGGATCGCGACGCAAGAGATCCGTTTGATTTGCTGGATCAATTGGAAAAAGAGTTCGGCATCGGCACCTACCCGATGAACTGGCCGATTGGCAGCGGAATTGATTTTAAAGGTGTTTTTGACCGTGAAAACCGTCAAATTCTTGCCTTTCAGGAATTTCACCGCGGACAGGACCGTTTGTCCGCGATCGCTTGTGATATCACCGACACCGAAAAAATGGACAGCTTGATCGGCGAATATCAGCGCAAAGAGTTAGTAGACCAAATCGAACTGTTGGACGGTGCAAGCTTTGATTTTGACATGGAACAGGTTCTCTGCGGCAAACTGACCCCCGTCTTTTTCGGTTCGGCTTTGACCAATTTCGGTGTGGAACCGTTTTTAAAATCCTTTATTGAAATGGCAACCCCACCGCTTCCCCGCGCCACCTCCGACGGCACCTCCATTGCAACCGACAGCGAGTTTTCAGCCTTCGTTTTTAAGATCCAGGCGAATATGAATAAAGCTCACCGCGACCGCATGACCTTTTTACGGATTTGCTCCGGCAAATTTGAGCGTGATCGTGAGTACTGTCATGTGCAAGGCAATAAAAATCTTCGCCTTTCGCAACCGCAGCAACTGATGGCTGATGACCGGCAGATTATTAATGAGGCTTACGCCGGTGACATTATCGGTGTATTTGATCCGGGCATTTTTTCGATCGGCGACACCGTATGTGATCCGAAAAGAAAGGTCTGTTTTGAAGGGATCCCGACCTTTTCTCCCGAACACTTTGCGCTCATTGAACATCCCGACAGTTTGAAGAGAAAACAATTTGTCAAAGGTGTGGAACAAATTGCGCAGGAAGGCGCCATTCAGATTTTTCACGAGCCGGATTCCGGTATGGAACGCGTCATTGTCGGGGTGGTCGGCGTTCTGCAGTTTGAAGTATTGGAATACCGTCTAAAGAGCGAATATAATGTAACCGTTATCCGCAATAATCTTCCCTATCAATATATCCGCTGGATTCGGAACGAAAACATTGATGTGAAATCGCTCAATCTGACCTCCGATACTAAATGGGTGCAGGATTTTCGCGGGCACAATATTTTGATCTTTACCAGCGAATGGAATATCAATTGGGCGCTTGATAAGAATCCGGATTTGATTTTAGAGGATTTTCACAAAGAATAATTCTTTTCCCGCACTCTACCGTCCGTAGGTTGTTTTGTTCCATGAATATGATATACTGAACACAAAGGAGAGGATTTTGTGAACAGTTATCTTACCGGCGGCATTATCAAAGTGTTGCGCGAGCAAAAAGGGCTCACCCAAAACGCGCTGGCGGAAAAACTGGGCGTTAGCGATAAAGCCGTGTCCAAATGGGAAACCGGTAAAGGATATCCGGATATAACCCTTTTAGAGCCGCTTGCCGCCTGCCTTCATGTTTCTTTGACCGAATTACTTTCGGGAGAGCCGATTACCAACCGCAACCGCAGTTTTCAGATGAACCGCAGTTTGTTTTATATCTGTCCGATTTGCGGTAATATTATCATCGGTTCGGGTGACGCCGTTGTCAGTTGCCACGGTATACAGCTTTTTCCTGCCGAAGCCGAGTCCCCGGACGAACAACATTCATTCCGGGTAGAAAAAATCGAAGATGAGTATTATGTTAACCTGTCGCATTCTATGACCAAAAGCCACTACATTTCCTTTTTCGCGGCGCTTTCCGATAACGGTATTCAGTTTATCAAGCTTTACCCGGAGGGAAATGCCGAAGCGTGGTTCAAAATTGCCGGCGTCAGTACACTTTTCTGCTACTGTAACCGTCACGGATTGTTTAAAATCAAGTTATAAGAAAACCTCGGAGGTATAAGTCCCCGAGGTTTTTTCATTCAATTATCCGATTGCCGATAAAATATGCAAATTACGCAACGCACCGTCGGCAATACCGTTATTTACGGCATACGCATACCGTTCCAAATTATCATCCTGTTTTTCGGCATAACCTTTCGCCGTTAAATCGTGAATCACCGTTTTGGCAATTTGTTCGATTATATCCTGCTTCTGTTGGGCAACCGACGAATCCCTGTTATCGCCAAACAGCAAAAAGGACAGTTTCTTCGACAAAATTTCGCCATCGTTCAAGGCTTTTAACGCCCGAAATTGCCATTTGTAGTACGGCAAATATCGATCCTGCAGCAAAAAAACAACCTTTAAAGCCGCCTCAACAAATTCGACCGCCGCCAGTTGAGCCGCTTGCGGTTCTCCGTGTTTGAGACAACGGTCAAAATTATACTGTCCGGATTGTGCCATGAGCAAAATATTACCGGCAAGGCGTTTGCGTTTGATATCCATCGGCATCTGTAACAGCATCTTCCGAATAGCCGTAACTTCACCAAACGGATCCGAAAAAATCTCTCCGTTGGTTGCTTCTGCCAATACATAATCCGGCAGTTGAAGCCATTGTTCGGTTGTTAAACGCCCGTTCTCCAACCCAACTGCCGCGCGGTAAAATTCAGCGGTACGGAAAACACCGTTTCGATTCCCGCCCACCGGCGATAAGGGCGAGCGAACCACCCCGCCGAACGATTTGGGCAACTTGGCATAGGCGCGTTCTAACAAAAATGCCTGTCGACGGCTGACAATACTCTCCTCCGGCAAAAAGATACAAAATCCTGCCTCAAAATCATGATCACGGGAAATTTCGTCGTCAAAGCCGTATCGGTCGGAACCGCTTCCAACAAAACCGACAGCCAGCAGCGGCAGCAAATCCGGAAATTCCTGTTCCAACATCGGCTTGCCGTACTGTTCAAAAAAAGCCCGGGACAATTCAATTCCTTTCATATATTTTCCTCGAACGGTCTTGTAGTTCCGCGGCATAGCCAAAAAAACCGTAATAGCTGAAGGTCGGGGCGCATTTTTCACAGATGAAAGCATGCCGTCCGTCTTGTGGCAAATCGGATGCATTCAACAGAGCATAGGCTGTTTCAAGGTATTCGGCAATGACTGCCTCCCCCTTCTCCAACCCAAGATGTTTGGCAACCAAATCAGCCATATTGCAGTAGGTTACCGCCATTTCTCCCTGCGCCAACGGAATGGTTTTCATCAGCACAAGCGCCTTTTGATACAATTCTTCTGCCGCAGTATAGTTGCCTAACTCGGTCAATGAAACCGCCATATTATTATATAATCCGCCCAAGCGTTCATCGTTGTCCGGCAACAGCTTTTCATACAACTCCTTTGCTTTTTCGTAAAGCGGTATGGCTGATTCGGTTTGTCCAAACGCTTTATACCCTGTTGCGGCATTAATATAAGTGGTCGCGGCGGTTACGCTATCCGAAAAATCAGCATGAGACAATAACTCCAGCGCGGCTTGAATAGCCGCCATTCCCTCCGGTTGTTGTCCGTTTTTTCGATACAAACCGATTTGTTCATTTAAAACAGTCAGCTTCCCGCGCACATCCTTGCCGATTTCCGCTTCGGACAGCCAATACTTTAAATGCCGTTCTGCCGACGGATAATCACGGCGGTCAAGATACTCATCCAGCTTTTCCAATACGCGCCTTGTCGGAATCGGCACGACTTCGGGATGCATATTTAAAAGACATTGCGGTTCTTCATAATCTTCTTTTTTTAAAACAGAATGATTGTCCATTGTATCTTCCTCCCTATTCTTTTTGTACGGTTAACGCAGAAAACTGAAACGGAATCACCTTTTCCAGATCAGAAAGTCTCACTTCAACCTGAAAACCGATCTTCCCTGCGCTGAAAAAGACGCTTTCAAAATTTTGAGCCGAGGCGTCGAAGGTTGTTTGAAAAAACTTCTTCATCCCGATCGGCGAACATCCGCCGTGGACATAACCTGTCAATCCCAACAATTCCTTTTGCGGGATCATTTCAATATTTTTTTCGCCGACCACTGCCGCGGCTTTTTTTAAATCTAATTCTTTCTCGACAGGGATCACAAAAACATAATGCTGTTTGCTTTTACCGACCGTTACTAATGTTTTAAAAACTCTTTCCGGATTTTGTCCCAACACCTGGGCTACTTCTTTCCCGCTGACGGCACCGGTGGCTTCATAATGATAGGTCTGAAAGGATATTTTTTTGCTTTCCAAAATTCGACCGACATTTGTTTTATCGTTTTTCGCCATCTTTTCACATCCCGATTGGAATTAAGAACAAGTTTATCATTTATCAACCTGATTATATCATACCGCTTTTGTTTTATTTCTTTTCTTTTAGCAGAAAAACAGCCGCCAAAATCATGATGAGCGGGAAGACAGTACATGCCAAAAAACCGTTTTTCATGCCGATGCGGTCTGCCAATACACCCAAGATCCATGGACCGACAGCACAGCCGCAATCGCCGCAAAATGCAAAAAATCCAAACATCGCGGTACCGCCGTTCGGAAAAGTTACCGTTGCCAGCGAATAGGTTCCCGGCCAGGAAAGACTGACCGAAAAGCCACACAAAGCGCACGCTAACAGTGATAAAATGGGCTGTTGAAATAATCCCACCGCGGCATAGCACATCAAGCACAGAATATTATTGAAGATCAAAACCTTTTTTACCGAGTATTTGCCTGACAAAGTTCCGTAAATAATGCGTCCGGTCCCCATAAAAATTGCAAAGGCACACGGACCCAATAAATCGCCAATAAACTTTTCCACGCCGAGTCCACGCTGCACAAATACCGACGCCCATTGTGCCATAGCAATTTCACTACTGCCGGCGCAGAGCATAAAAATCGCAAAACAGATGAACTCGCGTTGAAAAAACATTGATTTCACGGAATTTTTCTGTTTTTCCTCCTGCGGTTCAATGATAGCGGCGCGTAAAAACAAAACGGCGTTGATCAACGGAAGAATTGCCCAAATCAATGGAATATTCTGCCACGCATCATAGCCAAACCACCAAACAAGCGTCGTTGTAACCAAAACGGTAAAGGCCTGCCCCCAACAATAAAACGAGTGTAAAAACGCCATGTTGGCGCCTTTGTTCCGAGTCGGCAACAATTCCACAATAGGGCTTAAAATGACCTCCATCATCCCACTGCCAAAAGCATATATCATGACCGAAAGCAAAATAGCCGCGTATGTATTCGACAACCAGTGCGGAAAAAACGCCAACGATCCCAAACCTACTGCGGCGGCAAACTGACTGAACGCCGCCGTATAACGGTAACCGATACTGCGGGCAATCAATGGCGTTGCCAAATCAGCAAAAATCTGCACACCGAAATTCACCAAAATGATTCTGCCAAGTTGTTCATACTTTAACCCATAGGATGTTTGAAAAATAATAAAAAGAATGGGCAGAAAATTATTGACGATTGCCTGCACCACAAAGCCTGAATAACACAATACCCTCGTCTTTTTATAATTTGATGTCACAACCGTTGACCTCGTTTATCACATTTGCCAAATCCGACGGTTTTTGAATAATGATCCTGGCACCGTTTTGCAACAATTCATCCTCTTTACGGTATCCCCAGAGCTCGCCGATCGGCAAGGCGCCGCTATGCACCGCCGTCAGCATATCAACGCCGGAATCACCGAGAAAGGCACATTCTTCAGGCAGAAGCGATAATGCTTCCATGGCACGCAGCGTAGAGGTCGCATCGGGTTTCCCGGGCACCCCCTCCTGTTTACCGACAATTAAATCAAATGTATTTTCGCCATATAACCGTTTGACCAAAGTATCCGCCATGATCTGTGCCTTATTGGTAATGACCGCCAAGCGAAAGCCCTGTTGTTTCAGCACTTTGACCATTTCCGGCATACCGGCATAAACCACCGTCTGATCCGCATAATGCACCGCATAGTATGCCAAAAAATCTTCGGTCAGCTTCTGTACGGTTATTTTATCTCTTGCCGTTTCGGGTAAGGCACGCTCAATCATTTTCGGAATACCGTCGCCGACAAAGTACGGAAACTCGGCTGTCGGTCTGTCGGGATATCCGTGTTGCTTTAAAACATAATTCGTTGAGGCTGCTAAATCGTTCAAAGAATCAATCAGCGTACCGTCCAAATCAAAAAATACTGCACGAATCATATCGTTTCTCCCTTCATACACAAAAAAAGACCTCGAACTATATTGGCAAAAAAACCAATACGCTCGAGGACCGAAGTTGCACGAAAATCAAATAGCTCTTGTAACCTTGCCCGAACGCAGGCAACGGGTGCAGGCATAAATTCGACGGGGACTACCGTTGACGATTGCCTTAACACTCTTTACATTCGGTTTCCATGTTCTGTTAGAGCGTCTGTGAGAGTGAGATACTTTAATTCCGAAAGTGATTTCCTTATTGCAGATTTCACATTTTGCCATGGTCTGCACCTCCTTTAATCAATGAACCATAAATCACATATCAAGTGATATTGTAACAGATTATTCTCCTTATTGCAAGTATTTTTTTATTATTTTGCGATTTTTTTCTATCTTAATGTTCTAATCGTCTTGGTCGAAGCATTAAATCAGGCAAAGCATCCTGAATTTTCGCTCCTTCGTACAAAATCGAATAACATTTTTCAATAATCGGCACCTGAATTTTATATTTATCTGCCAACTGATGTGCCATTAACGCGGCATAATAGCCCTCTACCGTACCGACCTCGCGTAATGCTTTTTCCACAGCAACACCTGTCCCGACCAAATAGCCGAAACGGTTGTTGCGGCTGTGTTTTGAGGTGCAGGTTACGACCAAATCTCCGATACCGCTCAATCCGGAAAAGGTATATTCCTTCGCGCCCATACAAACACCCAAACGCGCCATTTCTGCCAAACCGCGGGTGATCAACGCCGCCTTAGTGTTATCGCCCAAACCGAGTCCGTCACAGATACCGGCACAAACAGCAATGATATTCTTCAAGGCGCCGCCCAACTCAACACCGATCAAATCGGTTGCCGTATAAATGCGGAAAACATCATTAGACAACATGCTTTGCACAATTTCCGCCACAGCAATACTTTGAGAGGCAACGACGACCGAAGTCGGAATTTTGCGTGCCACCTCTTCGGCGTGGGACGGACCCGAAAGCACCGCGATCGAAGTGCCGGGCAGTTCTTCCGCCAACACCTGCGACAGTCGAAGCAAGCTTCCTTTTTCAAAGCCTTTTGCCACATTGACAACGATACCGAAATCATGGAAAGCGCTCAGCTTTTTGGCAACCTCTCTGACAGCCGAGGACGGGCAGGCAACAATTGTAATAGAAGAGCCTGCCACACAGGACAGATCGCCGGTAACGGCAATTTCATCCGGCAAAGAAATGCCGGGTAAAAGCCGCTCATTTCCACGGTTTTCCCGCAATGCCGCAACTTCTGTCTCAAAAGGAGACCACATTGTCACCGAATGTCCGCAACTCTGTGCAGATAACGCCAAAGCCATCGCCCATCCGCCAGCACCTAAGATCGTTATTTTAGCCATTCTTTTTCCCTCCGAAACTTATCTTTTTTTCTTCCCCGGAGAATAACCGCTTTATATTTTCCGTATGTTTCACAAAGATGATTGCCGCCATCAAAACCGCATAAATCATTTGCGGCAAAAACAACGCATCGGTATCATAGCAAATAATAGCCGTAAGAACCGTTGCAAATGTTCCGCACAAAGAACTGACAGACACAATCCGCGTCAACATTATCATGAGAATAAAAGTTGCCAAACCAATTCCGCCGGCAAGCGGACAAATGGCAAAAAAGACACCTGCCCCGGTTGCAACACCTTTGCCGCCGCGAAATTCAAAGAAACACGGAAACACATGACCGAGCATACACGCAACGCCGCAAGCATAAGCACCGTAGATCGGCATTGCCCATGCCAAACCTGTTTTAGCAAAGATATAGGCGAAAACAAAACGCCCGATCAAGGCGGCAACCGTTCCTTTCAAGCAATCGCAAAGAAAAGTCAGCGCGCCGACTTTTTTCCCGCCCACTCTTGTTGCATTGGTCGCGCCGGCGTTTTTACTGCCGAAATCGCGGATATCTTTTTTAGAAAAATATTTCGTAAAAATAACCGCGAAACTGATACTGCCGATCAGGTAGGCAGCACATACCGTGAAAATTGCTAAAATGATCATACCTTTTTCTCGCCTCTTTCCCGAATGACAAAACGAATCGGTGTTCCTTCCAAGCCAAATGTTGCGCGGATTTGATTTTCTAAATAGCGCTGATAGGAAAAATGAAACAACTCCGCCTTATTACAGAAACAAACAAAGGTCGGCGGGCAGGTTGAAGCCTGCGTCATATAATAAATCTTCAGACGCCTACCCTTGTCGGTCGGCGGTTGTACCCGTGCAGTTGCATCGGCTAAAATATCATTTAATTTTCCGGTGGAGATGCGCATATTGTTCTGCTCATGAACAAAACGAATTAAATCAAACAGCCGTTCCACCCGTTGTCCGGTTTTAGCAGACAGGAACAAAAACGGCGCATAAGGCATAAAAGAAAAGTCTTTCATCAGGCGTTTACGATAGGCATCCATCGTGGTGCCGTCTTTTTCCACGGCGTCCCATTTGTTCACCGCAATAATACATGCTTTTCCCTGTTCCAATGCCAATCCGGCAACCTTGGAATCCTGCTCGGTAAATCCGTCAACACCGTCGATCATAATCACGCAAACATTCGCGCGTTCAATTGCCATTTTTGCGCGCAGAACGCTGTATTTTTCAATCTTGTCTTCCACTTTACTCTTGCGGCGCAATCCTGCCGTATCAATAAAGTTATAACTTCCCTCCGGTCGGGTAATCAGCGTATCAATCGCATCGCGTGTGGTACCGGCAATATCGGAAACCAGCGAGCGTTCCTCCCCTGCAATACGATTGATCAAGGAGGATTTCCCGGCATTCGGCTTCCCGATAACCGCCACTTGAATGACCTCTTGGTCTTCCTCTTCAAAAGACGAATCCGGCAGATGCTCAAATACAGCCTCTAACAAATCGCCTGTACCGTGACCGTGCACCGAGGAAACAGCAATTGGATCGCCCAACCCCAAATTGTAAAATTCATAGATCTCGGCAGGCGCTTCCCCAACCGTGTCACATTTATTAACGCACAAAACAATCGGTTTGCCACTTTTTTGCAGCATGGACGCAATCTCCATATCAGCCGCCGTGACACCGCTTTTTAAATCGGTCACAAAAATAATCACATTAGCCGTTTCAATTGCCAACTGAGCCTGCGCCCGCATGCCGGAAAGAATCACATCGCCGCCGTCCGGCTCAATTCCGCCGGTATCGACGAGCAAAAACGGATGATTACACCATTCGGCCTGACCGTAAATCCGGTCTCTGGTGACACCGGGCGTGTCATCCACAATCGACAATCTTTTTCCGATCAATTTATTAAACAAGGTGGATTTCCCGACATTCGGTCGCCCTACCACCGCAACAACCGGTTTTGCCATATTCCAACTCCGTTCTTTATGATAATGATATTTGTACGACAATGTTCTAATCCCATCATCCGAAAATTGCCTGCACCAATGCCCAACCGTCGTTATCGACCGGCGTGACCCGAACGCCTAACCGCTCGGCAACTTCATCTAAAGAAATACTGTCTAAAAACAGATCCCCTTCCCGGCGCAACATCACCGAGGGAATCAACAATTCTTCGCCCAAGTCAATATCTTTGAGCTGTTCCAACAAGTCGGTTGCGGTCACCAATCCCGCCACCGTGATCTTTTCACCGAAAAAGTAATTGATAATGCCTACTGTCCGGCAAGACAGGTGCGCACTCTTGGCTTCACACTGTGCCGCCACACTGTGCAGTAACGGAAATGCCGCAACACCGGTCGCAATCGTTATTTGTCTATCTCTTTCCAACGGTTCGGTCTCGATTTCCATTAAAGCCTTTTGCGCCTCATCGGCTAAAAGCGCCCACAAGCCGACGCCGTTTTCAAGCTGCAAAAAATCTCCGTAATATTCTGCCGGCGGCATCGGACGCTTTGCCAGCAGATAAAACTCATCGGCACCGTAAACACGGCGTTCCCCATACCGTCTTACGCATTCGTCCCCGAACGCATTCAAAATATCCAATGTCTGCGCCGCCGTCTTTTCGTCAAAGGGTTTTAACGGGGTCAAGCCCTCGCGAAAACGCGTTAAACCAACCGGCACCGCCGCAATACATTCCACCATGGATAGTGCCGTCAAATCCCGCAAGGTGCGTTTCAATTCCTCACCGTCATTCCAACCGGGACACAGCACCAGTTGACAGTTCATACGAATGCCCGCATCTTCAAAACGACGGATAATTTTTAAAGCTTCTCCGGCATTCTTATTGGCCATCATTTTTACGCGCAATTCCGGGTTGGTCGTATGTACCGAAATATTGATGGGATTGATATGCATCCGAATAATGCGCTCAATCTCATGCTCGGTAATATTAGTCAATGTAATATAATTCCCGAACAAAAACGAAAGGCGCGAATCGTCATCTTTAAAATATAAGCTTTCCCTTAACCCTTTGGGCAACTGATCAATAAAACAAAAGATACATTTATTACGGCAGGAACGCTTTTGATCCATCAAATAGGTTTCAAACAATAAACCTATTTCTTCCTCTTCTCTTTTTTTGAGATGATATTTTTTGGTTTTTCCGGAAGGCTGTAAAACCGAAACGGCAATACGGCGCTCGGTTTGGTAAAACCGATAGTCCAAGACATCCATGATTTCATGCCCGTTGAGCGAAATCAAGACATCTCCTGCGCAAATACCGACCCGTTCTGCCGGGCTGTCATGCTCTACCGCGTCAATAACGACCGACACCGTCTCACCGCCTTTTCCTTCCTAAAAAATCAGAGGAGGATTTCTCCCCCTCTGTACGGACATTGTAATTATGCCTCAGTCTTTACAACCTCACGGCCGTTATATTTGCCACAAGCGGGACAAAGTCTGTGCGGGCGTTTATATTCGCCGCAATCCGGACAACGAACCAATGCCGGTGCAGTGATTTTCCAAACGTTATTTCTTCTCTTATCGCGTCTGGCCTTTGAAGTTTTTCTCTTAGGTACTGCCATCTTCAGCACCTCCTTAAAATAATAATAGTATATTTATTGTTTTAATAAATCAGCTAATGCCGAAAGGCGCGGATCTATTTCCCTGGTCGGGCAACCGCAATCACCCTGATTCAAGTCTTTACCGCACTTCGGACAAATACCTTTACAATCTTCCCGGCACAAGTGCTTGGTCGGCAGATCAACGATGACCTCGGTCGACACCAACTCGTCCACATCAAGCTTCATGTCGGGCACCGTAAGAATGGTATCGCTTTCTTCTCCCTCAATCGAGGTCGCCAAAGCGCGTTCCAGCTCAATGGAATGTGCTTGAGAAGTTTCAACACCGCAACGGTCACAGGGTGCGTCAAAAAGATAATCAATTCTTAATCGCAAAAGGACAAGACCGGCTTCATTGGAAACCGTTCCATTGGCAACAACGGGCTTTTTGAGCGGAAAACCACCCGAGACATCCAACGAACGCAGATCCATTTCATACGAAACAGGCATTCTCGATCCCACGGTTGCAAAAACACGCTTCAAATCAAGAGTCACACTTTCACCTCTACCGTAGCAAATTTAATTATATCTTTCCTCAACCTTTTTGTCAAGATTTTCTTTTGACAAAATGGAAAAAACCGTTAAAAAACAGCTTAAGCGCCCAAAATGTAGGCCGCAACACCAAAATAAATGCAAAGCGAGATTGCATCGACAATGGTTGTAATGAACGGACTTGCCATGACTGCCGGGTCAAAACCGATTTTTTTTGCTAAAATCGGTAAGGTGCATCCGACGATTTTAGCCACTAAAACGGTGCAGAACAGCGTGATACAGACCACTGCAATTTCAGCCACCGCTTTGCCGAGGTCAAAATTACGAAAAATCAGATAATCGACCAAAAAGAGTTTTAAAGCGTTGATCACGGCTAAAATGGAACTGCATAGAAGCGCTACTCGAATTTCTTTCCAAAGCACCCTTCCCAAGTCGGAAAACTCAATATCGCCAAGCGAAATACTGCGGATCACGGTAACCGAAGATTGACTGCCGCTGTTGCCACCGGTGTCCATCAACATCGGGATAAAGGCAATCAACGCCGGAAATACAGTCAATTTTTCTTCAAAACCGGAAATAATCGCACCGGTAAAGGTTGCCGAAATCATCAAGAGCAATAGCCACGGAATACGCGCGCGTACCGTTTCAAAAATTCCGGTTTTAAAATAGGTGTGTTCACTCGGCAAAATAGCCGCCATCTTTTCGATATCCTCGGTGACCTCAGCCTGCATAACATCAATGGCGTCGTCAACCGTGACAATCCCGACCAGCCGGTTTTCTTTATCGACCACAGGCAACGCCAACATATCGTACTTTTTGATCATATCGGCAACTTTTTCGCGGTCTTCCATTGTTGTCGTATAGATCACATTCTCGTCCATGATATCCCCGATAATCCGATCTTTGGGACTTAAAAGCAAATCCTTAATGGTCACAAAACCCAAAAGATACCGACCGGCATCGGTCACATAGCAAACATAAATCGTTTCAGAATCAAACCCGATTTTTCGGATGCGGTCAAAAGCCTCGTCCACCGTCATATTCTTTTTCAAATCAATGTACTCGGTGGTCATAATACTGCCGGCGCTATCGTCGGGATAGTCCAACAGTTGATTGATCATTTTCCGGGTATTGGCATCGGTCTGCCGCAGAATGCGTTTTGCCACAGTCGCGGGCATTTCATCAATAATATCGACCGTATCATCCATAAAGAGCTCGTCCATCACCTGACGCAACTCAAAATCGCTGAACGCCTCGATCAGGCGTTGCTGCGTATCACTGTCCATTTCAACAAAGGTTTCCGCCGCCAATTCTTTGGGTAAAATCCGAAAAATGACCGGTTGTTCATTTTCGGGGATCTCCTCGAAAATCTGAGAAAGGTCGGCAGGATTGATTTCGGAAAGTTCGGATCGCAATAATCCGTATTTTTTTTCCTCGATGAGCGCTAAAATTCTTTCTTCCAAAGCATTCCTCTCCCTTCCCAGTTCAACAGCAAAAACCAAAGCCCCGTCAAACCGACAGGGCTTTCAATGCGGACTCTGACAAATATATTATAACCTTTTTCTTCAGAACTGTCAATCAAAAATCCGTCGTTTTCCTTCAACTTTCCAAGAAAAACAGTTTAATTGATATTTTCCTTTTTTATGCCGAAAAGAAGCCGTAAAATACCGCTTAAAAACTTCGGACTTTTCACTAAAACAACCTTCATACCGATCCCTCCGTCAGCATTTTGAATGGGTAAATCCTAAAACAATAACCCATATTGCCAAAATTGCAATCAAAAAGCGTGGCGGGCAAAAGCAACTGCAAAGCATTCCTGTGGCAAAGGTTGCCGCTACAATACCGCGATTCCACCGTCGCCTGCGCATAGAACATTCCCCTTTCGGCTTTTGGCTTGCGGGTTTTGCTTCCCTTTACCATCATAGCCGAATTGGCGGAAAAAGTTCCTATTTTTTTGTTTTGCCGGTATTCCACGGTTGTGAATCTTTTAAGTCTTCAAAAATTGCACAATAACTGTTGTGCCGACTGATAGGGATCCTGCCCTGCTGTACCGCTTGTAAAACGGCGCACCCCTTTTCGCAGGTATGGGTACAGGAAGAAAAACGGCACCGGTCGATAAAGGATGAAAACTCAGGGAAGCATTCGGACAGACATTCCTTGAAATGATAATCGTTGCCATCGGTTTCGATTGCGGAAAATCCAGGCGTATCCGCCACATAACCGTCATAAGAATGCCGGAAAAGTTCCACATGGCGGGTGGTATGGCGCCCGCGCCCTAATTTTTCGCTGACCGAGCCGGTTGCCAACAACAAATCGGGAAACAAAGCGTTCAGAATACTTGATTTGCCAACGCCGGAATTACCGGTAAAAGCCGAAACACAGTTTTTTAATTCCGGAATCAGTGCGGAAACACCGTCGCCGGTTTGTGCCGAAACCGCAAAGGTTTTCAACCCAACCTGCTGATAAACGGCGCACCAGTCGGAGAAATCACCTAAATCATTTTTATTAAACACAATGACGGGTTCCATATCATGATATATGGCCAATGCGGTCATACGGTCGATATAAAGCGCGTCGGGCGCCGGCGTCTCAAAAGCCGATACGATAAACAGTTTATCAATATTGGCAACGCTTGGACGAACAAGACAGTTTTTACGCGGAAACACCTCTTCCAAAACGCCTTTTCCGTTTTCTTCGGTTATCCGAACCCTATCTCCGACAAGCGGGGAAATCCCCGATTTACGGAAATTCCCCCTTGCTTTACATTCCACCGTTCCGCCGTCATCGGTACGGACATAGTAAAAGCCGGAAATTGCCTTTACTAAGATTCCGTTACGGCTGTTCATTGCCATCTTCAACAAGCTTCTTATAGTCGGGATACTGATTCAACGGACTGCGTTCGGTTCTATTGGTGCGATAATTAAATTCAATATCCTGATACTTATAGTATTTAGAACTATCCGCAGAGAATTTGACGGTAGCCGTCATATAACCGTCCGCTTTTTTGGGATCTTCCGTTTCGACATACTGTAACCCTTTGAAGGTATAGGTGTTGCCGGAATTGATTTCGATCTTTTCGCTTTCGGCAAACAGAGAGCCGTTTACCCACAGAGAGACGGTGCCGGTTTCAATACGGCTGTCTTTCGGCAGGATCACTTTGACATCAAAGGAGTACTTCACATTGCCACTGCTGACCTTCAGTTTGACCACAGTGCCCTCTGCGACCTTTTCCGCGGAGGATTTCGGTTCCTGTGAAATAATATATCCTTTTTCATAGTACTTATCATTGGCGCCGATATCAACAGTTTCTACCTGAGCAACCAGGTTTTCCTTCGCCAAATCGGACTTGGCGCGTTCTTCATTTAATCCGACCACATCCGGCACGGTCACATATTTTGTCGCTTTGCCGGAGCTGATATATACCTTGACTTCGCTTTCTTTCGGAACACGGGTAGTACGAAGCGGATCGGTCTTGACCACCAGACCCTTCTCGACATCATCGCTTGCCATTTCTACAATGGTAACCTTAAATTTCTGAGATTCCAAAAGGGACTTCGCATAGGATTCGGTTTTTCCCGAAACATCCGGCACCTGAACGCTCGACTGACCGCTACTGATCGTGATGGTGATTTCAGCGCCTCTTTTCAGCTTTTTCCCCTCCGGCATACTCTGCTCGCAGATATAGCCATATTCATAATTCTCGTTAAAATCCCATTCTTCCTTAAATTTAAAGTTTTTATTATAATCGGCATTATGATGCAATTCATCAATGGTCATACCGATAAATTTCGGACAGGCGATTTCCTCCCCGGTACCCGAAATCATCTTTCTGCCGAAAATAACCCCCAAAATAACCAAGGTGATTAGCAAGGTCGCCGCGACACCTGCCAAAACAGGAATCATATTATTCTTTTCTTTTGCCGGTGCTTCGGAATAGGTTTCCTCATCTCCGCCGCGACCGGAGGGTATTTCTTCCACATAACGGGTCGGAGAATCATCTACAAAATAAGAATATTCAAAGGTTTTTGCAGGATCCTTCCGAAAGTCTTCCAAATCGCAAAGCATTTCCGCCGCCGATTGATACCGGCGCTCTACGCTTTTTTGCATGGCATGCATCGTAATCTGCTCTAATCCCAGCGGAATGGAGCCGTTAATCTCGGTCGGCAATTTAGGTTCGCGCTGTAGTTGCATGATGGCGACGGAAACGGCGCTGTCCGCCTCAAACGGCAATTGACCGGTCAGCATTTCATACATCATCACGCCGACAGAATAGACATCAGCTTTTTCGTCGGTGCGTTCTCCCCTTGCCTGTTCGGGGCTGATATAATGCACCGAGCCGATCGCCTTATCGGTAATCGTGCGCTGTTCACTGCGGGCAAACCGTGCAATGCCGAAGTCGGTTACCTTAATGGCGCCGTCCTTTAAAACCATGATATTCTGCGGTTTAATATCCCGGTGAACGATTCCCTTATCGTGTGCATGCTGTAATCCTTTTAATATTTGAATGGCAAAATGCACAGCATCCTTCCAACGAAGACTGCCTTGGCTTTCGATAAATTCTTTCAGGTTGATTCCCTCGATGTACTCCATAACGATATACTGAATCAAGTCCCCGAAGCTGACATCATATACCTTGACGATATTCGGGTGCGACAACATGGCAATCGCCTTGGATTCATTCTTGAAACGGCGAACGAACTCCTCGTTAGAGGTAAATTCCTCCTTCAGAATCTTAATAGCAACGGTGCGGTCTTCCACATTATCATGCGCCTTATAGACTACAGCCATCCCACCGACACCGATAATTTCCTGAATCACATAACGCCCATCCAGGCGCTTTCCGACATATTTATCCATCATAGTCTCCATTCTGCCGCTAAAGCGTCAGCACAAATAGGTTATGAAATCTCCATTAGCGGCGGATGGAGATTATACCGGCATGTTTCACAGTTGCCTTTTTGCAAAAAGGCGAGCGGAACGCCGTCCCTATATTGTGTGATTAGCGTGAAATATCACGCTAATCTCCTATCTTTCGATTGTGGTTTTGTCAATCGAATCTGTTCTTCAGCATTTTTTATAATTCAACCGTCACAGCAGTTATATTGTCGCCGCCGCCGTGTTGATTCGCCAACGCAATCAACCGTTCGGGTATTTGAGACGGTTCCGTTTCCGAAAAAACCGCCTCAATTTCCTCCGGCTCCGAAAATCCCGAAAGCCCGTCGGTACACAACAGCAATCGCTGTCCTGCAATGCGCGGGAATACATCCGTGTCGATCAAAATATTTTCTTCGGTGCCAAGCGCCCTTGTAATTACATTTTTACGCGGATGCACCTTTGCTTGTTCTGGCGTGATTTTCCCGCTTTCGATCAAGTTTTGCACCACCGAATGATCGCGCGTCAGCAATTGAAGATTTTCGCCCAGCAAATAACAGCGGCTGTCACCGACATGAGCGATCGCCACATAGTCCGGACCGATTACCGCGGCAACTACCGTTGTACCCATTCCGGTCAAATCCGGTGTTTTCAACGCCAGATCATACAACTGAATATTTGCCGATGAAATCGCATGGCAAAGAAATTCCAGTGATGTTTTGGCCGTCATTTCTTTGCGGTAGGAACGCGTAAAGTAATCGGCGATCAATTGCACGGCGGTTTGGCTGGCAATATTGCCGGCATTGGCGCCGCCCATGCCGTCGCAAACGATGCAAAGCGCCGTATCTTCCGACAAATTGCCCGTCCAGAACGCATCCTGATTACTGTCACGAACGCGACCGACATCGGTTAAACTGTAAATATTCAAGGTTTGTTTCCCTCCCTTTGCAGTTCCTTTTCCACCCGCCTGCGCAACTGTCCGCAGGACGCCTCAATATCGGCACCGAGTGTACGGCGAATGGTTGCATTCATTCCTGATTTTTCCAAGCGGGTGCGGAAAAGTTCTATTTTTTTACGGTCGGGTTTTTGAAAACTGTTTTCCCGTACCGGGTTTGCCGGAATCAAATTTACATGACACAAAAGTCCTTTGAGCAGACGCGCCAGCTCCTCAGCACACTGTTCGCTGTCATTTACCCCCTCAATCAGGGCATATTCAAAAGAAATCCGTCGGGTCGTCACTTTTTGATAATCGCGGCAAGCTTGAATCAACTCCGCCACAGACCACCGTTTGGCAACCGGCATGATAGATTTTCTTATCCCATCATTTGGCGCATGTAATGAAACGGAAAGCGTTATGGGGAAAGCATATTCCGCCAGTTTATAGATTCCCGGGACAATGCCGGAGGTAGAAAGTGAAATATGGCGTAACCCGATATTTAATCCTTGCGGATGGGATACCAATTGCAGAAACCGAACCGAATGATTAAAGTTATCCAACGGTTCCCCCATGCCCATCATGACAACATTAGAAATCCGGACGCCGTTATCACGACCGGCAAAAATCACCTGCGAAAGCATCTCGTAGGGTGTCAGATTCCGTACCAATCCGTTTAAGCCGGAAGCGCAGAAACTGCACCCCATCCGGCAACCGACCTGTGTCGAAATACAAACCGTGTAACCGTGTTCATATTTCATCAGCACCGATTCGATATGAGCCCCATCATGCAGACGATACAAGTATTTCACCGTACCGTCCAGTTGAGAACAAAGCTTCCGTTCGACCGTAACACCGGTCAAAAGGCAACGCTCTTCCAAAACGGTTCGCAGGTTTTTGGGCAAATCGGTCATCTCGTCAAAGCTTGAAATTCCCGTCTGTAACCATTTAAAAACCTGTTTTGTCCGAAAACGCGGTTGACCGAGTTCTTTCAAGAACGGTTCCAACTCTTCCGGCAACAATGAACCAATATCCTTTTTTTCAGGTATGCTCTTCACCCGCTTTAATGAATAATGCACAGAAAAATCCGTCTGTTCCGTCTATATGCGGAAAGAAAGTTTTTTCAGTTTGCAGCTTAAATTCCGAATGGTTTTTCAAAAAAGTGCGCACCGCCGTTTCATTCTCCGCCCGACGCAAGGTACAGGTTGAATAAAGCAACCGACCGCCTTTTTTTACCGCCGCCGCGCCGCATGCCAAAATCTTTTGCTGAGTTTGTTCCAATTCTTCAAACGATTCGGGCAAACGGTATTTCAATTCAGGTTTTCGGCGTAATACGCCCCATCCGGAGCAGGGCACATCACAAAGCACCGCGTCAAACGATTCTTTCTGTTGAGGATCCATCACGGTAGAATCCCCTTGAGTTGCCGAAACAATCGACAGTCCCAGCCGTCCGGCGCCCTGTTGGATCAAAGATACCCGGCTCTCATGCAGTTCGTAAGCCGTAACTTCTCCCTGATTTTCCATCATTTCCGCCATCGTAAAGGTTTTTCCGCCGGGTGCGGCGCACAAGTCCAAAACGCGTTCGTTTTTTTGTGGGTTAAAAATAGCCAACGCCTTTTGCGAAGCCAAATCCTGTACATGGAACAATCCGTCTCGATAGGCGCCGCATTGAGCCACATCCATACCGCCCACTACACGAAGCGCATTCTCGGTCGAACAGCATTCTGTTTCGACCGATTCGGCGCGTAACCGTTCGCACAACTGCGGTACCGTGGTTTTTACGGTATTCACCCGCAAATAAACCGCCGGTTCCAAAAGGCTTTGTTCCAGTAAGGAAATCGCCGTTTCCTGCCCGTAATCCGCGAGAAAACTCCGTACGATTCTTTCCGGACAGGAATAGCGCACCGAAAGTGATGTTACATCCTCTCCCTGCGGCAATTCATATCCCTGCCGCAAAATTTGCCGAAGCACGCCGTTGACAAATGCCGCCTGATAACGCTCTTTGGAATTTTTCATCAACTTGACCGCCTCATTGACGGCGGCGCTGTTTGGTATCCGTTCGGCATATATTATCTGATAAAGCGCCGTTTCCAAAACAGCACGGCAAAAGGGTTTCACTTTTTTAAGCGGTTTTTTTAAAAACTGATTTAAAATATATGATAAAGTAATTTGACGGTCTAATGTGCCGTAAAAGATCCGGGTCGCCAAAGCACGGTCTGCCGCCGAAAGAGCCGCATCCGCCAACATCCCCGACAACACAAGATTGGAATACCCCTCTTTGGATTCCACCGCCATGACGGCGCGTACCGCAACCAATCGCGCATTAGCCATGGTTTTCTCCTGCAATCGGTTCCCCGATTTCAAGCGCATGACCGCGCAAAAATTCTTGTGCTGTCATGGCGCGGCTCCCCTCCGGTTGTAACAGTTCCAACGAAAGAACGGTACCGTCCCCGCAGGAAACCGCAATTTTGCCGCTGTTTTCAACCACCAAGCCGCACGGTTTTGCAATGGTCGCGTCGTCAATCCGACTTTTCAATACTTTAATACGCTTTCCGTCGCGAAAAAAGAACGCACATGGCCAAGAATAATATCCCCGGATGGCATTGTGCAGTGCTTGAGCCGTCTTAGAGAAATCCAGTTCCGCCATTTCTTTCTTCAGAATCGGCGCATAGGAAACGCCGTCGGTTGATTGCGGAATTGGCGTGATACTTCCCTCTTCGATTTTAGCCACGGTATCCAACATCAGCGATGCCGATAAGGTCGATAACCGTTCAAACAGTTCTTCCGCCGTTTCGTTTTCTCCGATGGCGGTGCGTTTGACCTGTAAAATATCGCCGGTATCCATGCCTTCATCCATCTGCATGATGGTCACGCCAGTCTCCTTTTCTCCGCAAACAATGCACCATTGAATCGGCGAGGCACCGCGATAGGCAGGTAACAGAGAAGCGTGTCCGTTAATGCAACCGAATTTCGGCAATTGAAGAATTTCTTTCGGCAATATTTTCCCGTATGCCACCACCACGATCAAATCGGGGTTCATTTCCCGTAACTGTTCCGTAGCAACGCCGTCCCGCAGGGTATTGGGCTGATAGACCGGTATACCCTTTTCCACAGCATACTGCTTGACCGGCGGCGCCGTCAGAATCCGCTTTCTGCCGACTGGCTTGTCGGGTTGTGCAAAAACGCCGATGATCTCATGCGAAGATTCACAAAGCGCCGCCAATGTCGGCACAGCATAGTCGGGCGTTCCCATAAATACGATGCGCAAAGCACTCTCTCCCATCATTTTTCCATTCGGTCAATATACAAAACACCGTCTAAATGGTCAATTTCGTGACATAATGCACGGGCTTTTAAGCCTTCTGCCGAGATCGTAAATGTTTTTCCGTGGCGATCCTGCGCCGTAACCGTTACCTTTTCGGGGCGGGATACCGTACCCGAACGGTTGGGCAAGGAAAGGCAGCCTTCCTCTCCGGTCTGCTTTCCGCTTTGCGCGGTGATTACGGGATTGATGAGCTCCAAAAGTCCGTCGCCGACATCAATCACACAGTACCGCCGCAAAATACCGACCTGCGGCGCCGCCAAGCCGACACCGTCCGCGGCATACATCGTTTCAGCCATATCATCTAAAATGAGATGAAGTCGTTCGTCAAAATTCAATTGTGAACGGCAGATTTTTCGCAATCCGTCATCCCCATAGGTTAAAATAGTTCGTTTTGCCATGTTAACTGTACTCCCTTTTTCAATGATCCGTCACAAAGATGATTCCGGATTCATATCCACCGATACGGTGACGCCGGTTCGGTTAACCGGGTCGATCGAACGGTGCAGCATCGCGCGAAATCGCGCGTTATCTTTACATTTTATTGTCAGACGGAACCGATAACGGTTGTTGATTTTCGGCATGGCACAAGCTGCCGGACCCAAAACAATGACCTTAACATCGGTAAAGTCTCCCTTTAAGCTTTCCCGCATGGAAGCAAATATTTCCTCTAAAGTTTGCAAAGCCGTCTCGCGTTGCGGTGATTGCACATAAACAACGCACAAATCACAGTAGGGGGGATAAATCATCGCGCGCCTTGTCAGGATTTCCTGCTGATAAAACGCCTCGTAATCCTGTTTTTGTGCCAGGTCGATCAATCGGCTTTGCGGATCAATTGTCTGCACCACAGCCGTTCCCGTTCCGCCGCTTCGCCCGGCTCGTCCGATCACTTGAGTCAGCAGAGAAAAAGTCCGCTCAAAACTGCGATAATCCTCGCTGTAAAGCGCCTGATCGGCACCGACAACACCTACCACCGTCACATCGGGAAAATCCAACCCCTTCGCAACCATTTGAGTGCCGAGCATAATGTCATATTGATGTTCCCCAAACGCCGTCAACAATTCGGTATAGGCGCCGCGCGTCATCGTGCTGTCCGCGTCCATCCGCAAAATTTTTCGTTCGGGAAAGAGTTGCTGTAATTCTTCCTCTACCCGCTGAGTGCCAATACCTAAATAACGAATATGCTCGTTGCCGCATTGGGGACAAATCCTGACCGCCGGCTCTGAATGACCGCAATAATGGCACATCATTCGACCGTTGGCGGAATGATAGGTCAGCGAAACACTGCAATTTGGACAAGAAGCAACATAACCGCAGGACGGACAGGTAATATATGTATTATGCCCCCGACGGTTCAACAGCAGAATTGCTTGTTTGCCGTTTTCCATGGCTCGGGAGATTTCTTCATATAAAGCGCGGCTGATGCTTCCCTTGTTCCCGTTCGCCAGTTCCTTGCGCATATCGACCGTTTTGACCGACGGCAAACCGGCTCCGCCGTACCGCTCGGTCAAGCGATAAAGTCGGTATTTGCCGCTCAACGCGGCGCTGAAGCTTTCCACCGAGGGTGTTGCCGAAGCCAAGCACAGCATCGCATGATGATATCCCGCCCGAAACCGCGCCACATCCCGTGCATGAAACCGCGGTGATTTTTCCGATTTATAAGTGTGCTCCTGTTCCTCATCCATAATGATGAGTCCCAAATTTTGCACCGGCGCAAATACGGCGCTTCGGGTGCCGATCGCCACCTTCGCGTGTCCTCCGGCAATTCGTTTATATTCATCCATGCGTTGTCCCAAGGACATCGCGCTATGAAAAACGGCAATCTGTTTCCCATACCGACTGCAGAAAATACGAATCATTTGAGGCGTCAGCGCAATTTCCGGCACCATGACGATCACCCCTTTGCCATGGGCAACGGCATCGTCTACCAAGCGTAAAAAAACCTGCGTTTTCCCACTGCCCGTCACACCGTACAGAAGCGCCGTACTGCCGTCGGCGGCATCCATTTGCTGTTTTAATCCTTCATACGCCTTCTGTTGGGCGTCGGTTAAGGTGATTTCTTCCTTTTGCTGCGGTATCTCGCCGAAAAAAGGCGTGCGAAAAACCTCCTCGGAAAAATCACAGAGGATTCCCTTGTTCAATAACGCTTTGATTACTGAAACCGTCACGCCGGTAAAGTACTGCAATTCCCGGATACTGACGCTACCCATTTGCGCGACAACTTTCGCTATTTCCTTTTGGCGCGAAGTCAATTTTACAGTTTCCAACTCTGCCTCGGAACAGCAGAGTCGTACACAGCGTCGCGTCAAGTCATTCATTCGGCGCATTGGCACGCTGTCTCGTAAAATTGCTTCTTTGAAAAGCAGAGAAGCAATCACTTCTTCCGATTGCTCAAACAGCTTTTCCAGCTTGCTTCGTTCGGTTTCTCCCGATCGCTTCAAAAAATCGAATAACGCTTTTTCTTGCCCGGTCAACATGGATTCCGCGACAAATTCCGGAGAGACCGAAAAGAAATCATTGAGCCGATATTCCAACCCCACCGGCAACAGCAAATGTACTGCATCAAAATAACTGCAAAAAGTGTGCTCTTTCAGCCAAAAACAAAGCTGAATCTGTTCCGCGTTCAATATTGGGACTTCATCGGTTACAGTAAGAACCGGTTTTATTTTTTCGGTCGAAGTAACCGTTTCCAGTGCAAAAATCATGCCTTGTTTAGTTCGATTGCCGCGACCGAACGGAACCGTAACACGGCAACCGACCTGCGCGTTTCGCGCAAACGGTTCCAAAAGAAGATAGGAATAAAGCTTATCAAACGAGCCGACCGCACCGTCAATGGCGATTTTCGCCGCTTGATAGTCCATTCCCCTCACCCTCCGTTCTTTTTCATCAGCGTTTTTCGTCTGCCAACTTATTGATAGCAATACTGACCGGCTTTTCAATCAATACTTCGCCGCGTTTTTCGGCATCCTCGGAAATATTCCGCGCTTCCCGCGAAATATCAATGACCAAACGATACCGATTGTCATATTTTGAAATTAATTCTCCGATTGCAGGATTCAACATCATCAAAACTTCCTTCTGAATATTATTTTATGAACACGCGACCGAATTAATCGTTCCCGTAGTTTGCAAAATCAAAGCGTTCCTTGCTCAAGCGATCAGCTTCAATGATTCTGACCACATCGTCAATCGCGTCTTCCAAACGATCGTTGACAACAATGTAATCATAATCCGATGCCCGGCTGATTTCAACCAACGCTTCTTTCATTCGTTGCTCGACCTTATCAGGGCTTTCGCTGCCGCGGTTAATCAACCGTTCTCGCAGCACCGCCACAGAGGGCGGCAGGATAAAGATGCTGACGGTGTTTTCGGTTTTCGCCCGAATTTGATCCGCTCCGTTCACATCAATTTCAACGATCATATCCGCGCCGTCGCGAATGGCTTCTTCCACCGGCTTTTTCGGTGTGCCGTAGTAATTTCCGACATAGCAGTTATGCTCTAATAATCCGTCCTCGGCAATCATTTGCTCAAATTCTTCTCGGGAGACAAAATGATATTTATCCCCTTCCTGTTCGCCGGGACGCATTGGTCTTGAAACGCAGGAAATGGAAAACCGAACCTCCGGCAGGCGTTGAAAAACACCGCCCAAAATCGTATCCTTTCCCGAACCCGAAGGTCCCGACAGAATAAACAGACGACCCTTACTCATCTTCATCCTCCTCATCTATGGAGTTTTCATCGTTCATGCGGTTTGCAACCGTCTCGGTCTGTAAATAGGATAAAATAATATGATCGCTGTCGGTAATAATCACTGCACGGGTACGGCGACCGTGCGTAGCGTCGATCAAGGTGCCCTCTTCTTTCGCGTCCTGAATAATCCGCTTGATGGGCGCCGACTCCGGACTGACGATGGCAACCATCCGTCCGGCAGAGACCATATTTCCAAATCCGATATTGACTAATTTCATATACTTTCCTTTCCAGCATTCGACTATTCGATATTTTGAACCTGTTCCCTTATTTTTTCAATTTCAGCCTTCATTTCGACAATATGCCGTCCGATTTCCAGGTCCTGTGCCTTGGAACCGATCGTATTGGTTTCGCGGTTCATTTCCTGCACCAAAAAGTCCAGCTTGCGACCGATATCCTTATCGACTTCCAACATACTATGCAGTTGTTTCAAATGACTTTGTAAACGAACGGTCTCCTCTGCCACGGCAATTTTATCAGCAAAAACCGCAGTTTCCGTCAAAAGGCGTTGCTCGTCCACCGCCGCGTCTTGCAACAATTCGCGAATCCGTTGCTCCAATCGAACCCGATATTCGCTGACCGTCTGCGGAGAGCGCTGCTCAATAAAAGCGACATGTTCAGCAATTGCTTCGGCACGCGAAGAAATATCCGCCGCCAACCGTTCTCCCTCGGTCTTTCTCATTGCAATAAACCTACCCAGCGCCTCACCTGCCACCTGCAACACCGCTTCGGTGACTGTCTCTTCATCCGCCTCACTGCGGCGAACAGAAAAAATATCGCTGTTACCAATTAAGGAAGAAACTGTAATATCATCGGTCAAACTATACCGCTCTGCTAACTGATGCAGCGCCGACACATAGGCGTCCGCATACTGCTCGTTCAGTTCCAACACCACCGCATCCTGCGCATGGTTTTCGATCAATACCGAAAGTTCTACTTTACCCCTTGCAATAGCGGAATGACAAAGTGACTTCAACTTCTCTTCCATAAACTGATACCCGCGCGGCAGACGGGAGGAAAATTCAAAATATCGGTGATTTACCGACTTAATCTCTACCGTAATATCAAAATCTCCGATCTGCTCTTTGGCGCGACCGAAACCGGTCATACTCGAAACCATGGATCTCTTCCTTTCAGTCAGGATGCCGCACAAGACATTTTCGGCATACTATTGCATATTAAATCAGTTTATTTTAACAGATAAAAGGCTGTTTTGTCAACCTTTTTGCCCATTTGTAACCATTTTTAACCTTATTCTTATTTATGTATATTCCCCCCGAAAAAATCTCCTGCAACTATTGAAAAAACTAAAATTAATACTTGACATTCGCCGGATGAATCAATATAATAGACATGCTAATGACCTTTTTTGATATCTCATACAGAAAGTTGTCCGAGTGGTCGAAGGTGCAACACTCGAAATCTTTGATACACTTCGGAAGGCTGCACCCCGCAAAGCCTTTATTTATAAGCGTTTTCGTGGGCTCGATTACAACTTAATACTCGTTTTCTCTCCATCTTTTCTCCTCATTTTGCAAGGTCTGTTTTGAGGGTTTTGATGGTGAAAATAACACGGAGGGTTATCGAAGTGGTCATAACGGGGCTGATTCGAAATCAGTTTGAGAGCAATCTCACGTGGGTTCGAATCCCACACCCTCCGCCACAAGATGAGTCTGCAAATGGTTTTCTGCCGTTTGCAGGCTCTTTTTTTACTGTGTTAAAACGCGGATTTTTGATTTTCACCGTTTTCTTGTTTCAACTTCAGCGATTCAATTATTACCTCCATTCAACAAAAATGTATTTTTGTCTCTGCTGTTGACCATTTGTATTCTACCACATCAATCTTTACTTAACTAATGTGCAATCCATCGTTTCATTCGTGCCGAAAAATGTGATAAAAAATTTTTTAGAATTTTTTGTTGTAACTATTGACATTACATCAAGGGTGTGCTATAATGATGCCAAGATAAAACCACAACGGTTACATCAAATATATTTTTGGAGGTATCCTACCATGACAAACAAAGAAAAAGCATTAGCCCTGATCGGCACGTTCGTATCCGGCGATCTTGAACTCGCAAAGTCTCTGCTCGCCCCCGAGTACAAGCAGCACAACCTCGCCTTTGGCACCGGCGCCGACGCTTTTGTGGCGGCGGTCGCGGGGCTGCAGCAGGCGCCTGTCAAAACGACGGTAAACAACATCCGCGCTTTTGAGGA
>JAFWUH010000075.1 GCA_017524165.1 Clostridia bacterium
AGAAAAAGCAGGAACCAAAAGCAAAACCGCAACCTAAAAAGACGGTTGTAAAAGAACCGGTTGAAGTACCGTCAAGCATCGCCGAGGAGGCGGCAAAAGCGGTCGATGTTTCGGCATTGCCAAGCGACAGTCCTGCTGTATCTGCTGTTGCGTATCTTCGTAATATTTTAGAAAAACTCGGTTGTGAAAACATTACGGCTAAAGTTGCCGAACGCGAAAACGGCGCATTGGTTTTGTTGGACGGTGATAACATCGGTGTAGTGATCGGTCACCGCGGTGAAACCTTGGATGCGTTACAGTATTTGGCGGGATTGGCGGCAAATTCCGGAAACGGCTATTATAAAATTTCGCTGAATATCGGCAGTTACCGCGAAAAGCGTGAGCAGACCTTAGTGGCGCTGGCAAATCGTGTTGCACAACAGGTTTTACAGAATGGACGCAGTCGCGCTTTAGAACCGATGAATCCTTATGAGCGCCGGATCATTCATACCGCTGTTCAGGGGATTGAAGGGGTAAAATCCGCCTCGGTTGGTGACGGTAATAACCGTCGTGTTGTGATCGCAACGATGGACGGCAGTATTCATGCTCCGCAAGGAAACCGTTCCGGCAGGAATAGGCGCGACGGTCGTGGCGGACGCGGGAACAGAGACCGCCGTCAGGATAACACTGTTGCAACAAAACCTACTCGGGAGCCGAAAACAGACGGAGACCTTCCGATGTACGGAAAGATCAATTAAAAGAATTCTGATTGAAAGTATACCGGCTGAAAGAAGGAAATCCTTGTTTCAGCCGGTATCCTGTGTTATCTTGTTGTAATAGGGAACGAAATGGGATGATTGGTGCGGTTGTTGCTTTTTGAAGGGGTGGTGGACAAGGCTTGCAAAGAATATTATGGTTGCTGTTAGGATTTTTATTTCTGATTTTGGGAGTGATCGGGCTGTTGATTCCAGTTGTCCCGCAGGTTCCTTTTTTTATTGCGTCGCTGTTGTTTTTTGCCGGTTGTATTCCGAAATTACGGGAGCGTTTGATTTCTTCAAAATTCTTTCAAAAGTATTTTTTGCCCCATATAAAAAAACATCCGTATCTCTATAAAATGTTGGTCGAGAACCCGGAAAAAGATGAACAGGAAAACACAAAATAATTCTAATTAACTGTGTCTGTGCAAAATAGTTTAAAAAAATTATTACATTTATTTTACAGTTCATGTTTTCATTTTTGTGTTTTTAATAGTCTCTTTGTTGGACTTTGGAGTATTATTTTTGTGCAAAACCACCTTTGATTTGTTTGAAAAAAAGTGCTAAAATTAATTAAAGAACGTGTAGCAATTTCTGCGTAAATCCAGTTACTTGCTTCGCGTTCTGTTTTTTTGTGAGGGGACGCTTATGTATAATGTAAATGATGTTGTAATGTACGGAGCATTTGGTATCTGTAAAATTACAGCGGTGGAAAAGCGCAATTTTACCGGGGAGAAACAGGAGTATTATGTTCTTAAACATATTTATTCCAATAAAAATGTTTTTTATGTGCCGACAAATAACGAAATTGCACTCAGCAAAATACACCCGATATGTTCCAAAGAAGAGGTCGATATGCTGATTTCTTGTATGAATACAGAAGACTTGATTTGGATTGATGATGACATAAAACGCAAGGAGGAATACAGTCGGATCATAAGAGACGGAAAGAAGCCGGAGATCATTCTGCTGATCAAAACGCTCTATCTTCGCCGTCAAGAGCTATCAAAATGCGGTAGAAAACTTCGATCTTTGGATGAAAACTATCTTTCTCTTGCGGAAAATATGCTTTTTGAGGAGCTTTCGTATGCACTCGGTATAGAGAAGGACAAAGTGATCGGTTATATTGAAGAGCATCTCCAATGATCCCCATTATACAAAAGGCGGTACGGTGTTTCATAAATCTATCAAAAGGTTTATGAAACACCGTACCGCTTGCTTTTACAGTGAAGTCAATCATAAAAATTTCGGAACAATATGATGGTAGAGCAGAATAGCGGTGGCGGCGGTAGCAATAAACGGAGAGATGGGCTGTTTGACGCCGATACAGTATTCACAGGGCTCTACCGTGTTTTGATTGATATCCTGAAACCCTCGCTGAAGCGAAACGATCCAATTGTTGCCTTGTAAACTTGATACGGTAACGGTGCTTTTGGAACACAATCCGCAGGTCAGAACGGGCAGATTCAGTTGTTGAAAAAGGGATAGTGCGGTTTGGTTGCAGTCTTCGCACAGACCAAGCCAATTTTTCGGCAAAGAAGAGGGCGGAGGTTGTTGACATTCTTCTGTAAGTACCAACAAACCGTTTTTCGGCAGGGAATTGGGAACCGTTTGACCGAACAAAACCGAAAAATCGTCAGCAACTTTTTTCGTCAAACCTGCACCGTTTGCAAACAGCGCGGTTGCCAAACGGCTGGCGGATGTACTGTTTTTTTGCGAAAACAACCAAACCATTTGTTTCGCCTCCGGAACATAGTATACGCTGTTTTCGATCAATTATAAGCAGAACATTTTATTTTCGTACCGAATTAAGCACCGCTAAGACCAGCACGCCGACATCGGCAAAGGAGGCGATCCAAAGATTGGAAAAACCGAACAAAGCCAATAAAAGCACCGCGAATTTAACGGTAAGTGAAAAGGCAATGTTTTGACGGACAATGCGGCAGGTTTTTTGAGCCAAGCGGATGGCAAGCGGAATTTTTTGGAGGTTATCGTTCAGTAAAATCATATCCGACGCCTCAATTGCGGCATCCGAGCCAAGCGTACCCATAGAAATACCAACATCGGCACGAAGCAGAACCGGCGCGTCATTGATTCCGTCGCCGACAAAGGCGCAAGGTCTGTTTGCCGGAATCTGCATGAGTTCCTCCAGTTTGTTCACTTTGTCGGCAGGAAGCAATTCGGCGCTAAAGTTTGCAATGCCGACTTTTTCGGCAACATCCTTGGCAACCGAAAGACGGTCACCCGTCAACATGACGGTTTGAATGCCGGATTGCCGGAGAGCTTGAACAGCTTCGGGTGTGCTTGGCTTGATTTCGTCGGCAATAACAATATGACCGACATATTGTTGTGCGATAGCAACATGCAGGACGGTACCGCTATGGTCACAATCGTTGGTGCAGTCTACAGAAAACCGTTGCATCAGTTTCTCATTGCCGACCAAGACCGTCTTGCCGTCTATTTCCACCGAAATGCCTTCTCCCGAAAACTCATGGGCAGTACCCAACCGACTCCGGTCTAACGGCGAGTGGCAGGCGTTTTTAAGGGAGAGGGAAATCGGATGGTTGCTGTAGCTTTCCGCTAAAGCGGCAAGGGAGAGCAGTTCGGTCTCGGTTACTTCATTAGGGTGAATGACCGTAACCGAAAAGTTGCCGTGCGTTAAGGTTCCTGTTTTATCAAAAACGATCGTTTTCAGGCGAGCTAATTCTTCTACGGTTGCGGCACCTTTGACTAAAATGCCGCGTCGGGAAGCCATTCCGATACCGTTAAAATATGCCAACGGAACCGAAACCACCAGTGCACACGGACAGGAAATGACCAAAAGGCTTAATGCCTCGGTAATCCATTTTTGCGGATTGCCGAACAGCACCGAGGGAAGAATAGCCAATAAAACAGCCAGCAGGACAACGATGGGCGTATATACTTTGGCAAAACGACGAATAAAGGTCTCGCTTTTTGCCTTGGTCTCGGCAGATTCCTCCACGAGTTTTAAAATTTTTGCAACCGTTGATTCCGCCGCCGAAGAAGTAATGCGCACTTTTAAGGCACCGGACAGGTTGATGCATCCCGCGGCAACAGCGTCGCCGACTTGTACCGAAGCGGGAAGAGATTCACCGGTCAGCGCCGATGTGTCTAAAGCAGAAGAGCCTTCGGTGATAACGCCGTCTAACGGCAGACGATCGCCCGCGCTGATAACCATGATTTCCCCGATTTTCGCCTCTTCCGGGGATACGGTGACCAGCGTGCCGTCGCGCTCGATCGAGACGCGGTCAGGCCGTAAATCCATTAAGGCTGAAATGCTTTTTCGACTTCGGTCAGCGCCGATGTCTTCAAACAACTCCCCAACACTGAAAAAGAGAAGAACAAAGACCGCCTCGGCATACTCGCCGAGAATCAGCGCACCGATAGTGGCGACGGTCATCAGAAAGCTTTCGTCCAATGCGTCCAAATGAAGGATCTTTTCTGCCGCTTCCCGCAGAACTTCCCATCCAATCAGCAAATAGGGAATCAAATAGAGCAGCAACCATCCCCAAAAGGGCAGGGAAAGGATTTTTGTTTGTTGCAGGGTGATCAACAGCACGAGCAAAAAAGTAGTTATCGAAATTTTAATCAGTTCTTCACGATGTTCTTTCATGCATTATTCCTCCGTAACATGGTCAATGCCTTGCTCAATGATGGTTTTAACATGATCATCGGCAAGAGAATAGAAACAGGTTTTGCCACTTCGGCGATATTTGACCAACCCTGCCGATTTTAAAATTCGGAGTTGATGAGAAATGGCAGAAACGGTCATGTTTAATACATTTGCCAAATCACAGACGCAAATCTCTTGCTCGAACAAAGCAAACAAGATGCGAATACGGGTACTGTCTCCGAAAATGCGGAATAATTCCGCTAAATCGTAAAGTGTATCAATTGGCGGCATCAAGCGGGTGACATTTGCAATTAATTCGGGGTGGGTCTTGTTTTCATCGCAACAGGGCGAAACAGATTCTGGGATACTCATAAATGATTCCTCATTTCAACAGTTGAATGATTGTTCAATTGTTATTATATTACGGAAAATAAAATCTGTCAATCTTTTTTACAAAAAAATCCCGTGGTTCTCAGGTGAAAACCACGGGAAAATCGTTATTGCGGTTGATATTTATTGATGGCGCGAAGCTCTGTCTTGCCGCCCATATACGGTTGCAATACTTTGGGCACCTTCACGGTATAGTATTCGCCGTCAAAGGTCAGGTTGTTTTCCAAAAAGGCAATCAACATTCTCGGCGGTGCCACAACGGTATTATTCAGGGTATGCGCCAAGTATTTCTTGCCATCCTCGCCGCGGACGCGGATACCCAAACGCCGTGCCTGTGCGTCGCCGAGGTTGGAACAGGAACAAACCTCGAAGTATTTCTTCTGTTTGGGACTCCAGGCTTCGACATCGTAAGATTTCACCTTTAAATCCGCTAAGTCTCCGGTACAGCACTCCAAGGTACGAACCGGGATATCTAAACTGCGGAACAATTCGACCGAATAACTCCACATTTTATGGAACCAGTTCATGCTCTCTTCGGGTTTGCAGATCACGATCATTTCCTGCTTTTCAAACTGATGAATACGGTAAATGCCCCGTTCCTCAATGCCGTGGGCGCCCTTCTCTTTGCGGAAGCAGGGGGAATAACTGGTCAAGGTTAAGGGTAATTTTTCTTCGGGTGTAATGGAATCAATAAATTTACCGATCATCGAGTGCTCGGAAGTGCCGATGAGGTAGAGGTCTTCGCCCTCGATTTTATACATCATGGCGTCCATTTCTTCAAAGCTCATCACGCCGGTCACCACATTACTGCGGATCATGAAAGGAGGAATACAATAGGTGAAACCTTTGTCGATCATGAAATCGCGGGCATAGGCGGTAACAGCGGAATGCAGGCGGGCAATATCACCCATCAAATAATAGAAGCCTTCGCCGGCAACCTTTCCGGCAGCCTCTTTATCAATGCCGTTAAAGAGTTGCATGATATCGGTATGATAGGGGATTTCAAAATCAGGATTGGTTTGAGCGCCGAACTGTTCGACCTCAACATTTTCGCTGTCATCTTTACCCACAGGAACGCTTTCATCCACAATGTTCGGAATTTTCATTTGCAGCTGTTTAACGCGGTCGGTCAACTCGGTTTCTTTTTCTTCCAAAGCTTTCAGTTCCGCCGCTTGCCGGTTGACCAGTTCTTTCATTTCTTCGGCTTCCTCGCGCTTGCCCTGACCCATCAAAACACCGATTTGTTTACTGATTTTGTTACGGTTGGCACGCAGTTCGTTGGCGCGGCTGTTGCAATCACATTTTTCACCGTAAAGGGCGATCACTTCGTCCACCACGGGAAGAAGATGGTTTTTGAACTTTTTGCGAATGTTTTCGCGGACAAGGTCCGGATTATTGCAAATAAAGCGAATATCTAACATTTTTCTTCCTCCGTTATATTCAAACATCGCCTTTCAGTATAGCAGATTTTCCGTTTTCTGTCAAACGGTTTATTTGAAGATTTTCGCGGCAAAATAATCAGGGGTGAACAAAATGAAAAAGAAAAAGCAATTGGATACTGCCAAGGTTACCGACGCGGTTCATTCGCAACCCGAAACCGCATTTGAGTTGATCAACAAATACGGCACTTATGAGATCCAGCCAACCGCTGAAAGTGATTCGGAATATCCTGCGATTGCGCAAGGGCTTCCCAAAACAAAAAAGAAAGGCCGGGAATAATCCGACCTTTTTACTTATTCTTCCGGCATAAAAGAAACCGCGTAAAGATTTTTGATAACGCGCACGATCAACCCGATAAATGCCGCCGCTATGGCACTGACATAAAAGGGAAGATACAAATGCCCCGAATAAAGCATAACGAGCGCAACCGCAAAGCAACACCAGGAAATGCGATGCATCATTTGAATATTCTGCTGGATAAACGGTTGACCGTTGCGAATGTTATGTAAAAGGCATCGCATCGACCAAAGCGCCCATGCCGCAAAGGGAACACAAGGATAACAGGTCAACATGATGGTCGTCGGCAAAGAGGCTTCTCTGCCGCGGATTTCCACATACCATCTTACCAACCAGGGCAGAGCAATAATGCCGACAGCCAACAGAATCATAAAACAATAGGTCAAAACTAAAGATAATGTGACCGACTTCTTTTGTGTCCACATAAAAAACGCCTTCGTTTCTATTCTTTTCTTCCTATATATTATATCAAATTTTTACAGAAAGTCAACCAACGCCTTAAAAAGAGGTTAAAAGCGCAAAAAATATCCCCTGACACCGTGGTGTCAGGGGATAGGTATGTTGCAGATGAATTATTCTTCGGTACCGTAAAGTTTTACGAGTTTTTCCAAGTGTGCACGACGCGCTTTCGCGGTGTCGGCGGCCTTGTCGAAGAGTTCTTCAGCGCGTTGCGGGAAGGAACGGGTCAGCGAGGAGTAACGGGCTTCGCCAAGGATGAATTCCTTATAATCGGCGGTAGCCGGTTTGCTGTCTAAGCTGAACGGGTTCTTGCCCTCTGCTTTCAGTGCCGGATTATAGCGGAACAAATCCCAATATCCGCAATCAACGGCTTTCTTCATCTCGCTCTGGCAGTTGACCATGCCGCCCTTGATCGAGTGCATCTCGCAGGGTGCATAACCGATGATCAGAGACGGACCGTCATAAGCTTCGGCTTCTTTCATAGCCTTTAAGGTCTGATTCATGTCAGCACCCATCGCGATCTGTGCAACATAAATATAACCGTAAGACATAGCGATTTCTGCTAAGCTCTTTTTCGCAATGGCTTTACCGGCAGCGGCAAACTGTGCCACCTGACCGATGTTGGATGCCTTTGAAGCTTGACCGCCGGTATTCGAGTAAACCTCGGTATCAAAGACCATGATGTTGACATTGTTACCGGAAGCGAGAACATGATCCACACCGCCGAAACCAATATCATACGCCCAACCGTCACCGCCGAAGATCCAAATGGACTTCTTGGAGAGGTATGCTTTATTACGGAGAATATCGTCGCAAATCGGGCAGCAGGCGCCGGCAGCTTCAATTGCGGCAACCAAAGCTTTTGCAGCTTCGCTGTTCTTAGCACCGTC
>JAFWUH010000076.1 GCA_017524165.1 Clostridia bacterium
GCAGGGCAGGCCGAGCTCCCAGGCCAGCTCCAGCTGTTCGGAGAGGACCCGCCGCTGGGTCTCGCGGGAGGGGTTGTCGGGTCGGATCGTCATTGGATTGCAAGAACAGGTGCAGACTGCCGTTGACATCCAAGATTGCCAAAAAGACATCTTGAATATTTTGAATACCCTGTGCCTGCAATTCGTTTTGCAGCCATTGCTCATTGTAACCGGTGTCTGACAGATTTTTCGGTAAAATCTTGCCATCCATAATGACATTGTAAAAGATGCTGTCATTGGACGGAACGATTTTCAGATCCCGTGGGGTGGCAGGTCGGCAATCGGGAAAGGGAAGAAAGCTGATGTTGCCGCTCGGCTCCAAAATTGCGGTATCAATTTGGGAAAGGTCAAAATAGCCGTTATATCGACATTTCATTAAGAATTCGTTCAGATCAAGATGCGCGCGTTTTAGATTCTGCCGTAGGATCTTTCCGTTTTTCATCAGCAGAAGAGAACGCCCGAAGAAAATGCGGCGCACAGGAAGAAACTTTAAGGAAAGGACAGAAATGATCCAGACCGAAAGGGTATAAACGGTCATGGCGAGCAACGGCTTCAACGGCTCTTCCAGTTCGGTCGCCATCTCGGCGGCAATAGAACCGATGGTGATACCGTTGATATAATCAAACATGGTTAAATGAGAAAGTTGTTTGTTGCCGGTAATTCGCGTGAGAAGAAACAGTGCAAACAGAGAAAAAACGGCGGTAAAAATCAGTTTTAAGTATTCCAAAAGAATCACATCCTGTCCATAGAATAACCGCGGGAAAATGAAATATTCCATTCGGACAGTTCTATTTGCGGACAGGCGCTCATAAAGTAGAGTATGGGAAGTGAAAGAATGAAAGAGGATGCTTTGGATGCGGTTTTACCGTTTGTCCATCAATCCATCGGGAGAGTTTTTTTGTTTCTTCCCGAAGAAACAAAAAGGGAAGTCTGCGAGCTGCGGCTGCGGCGGAATCTACCGGTTTGCCTCACCTTACCACAAGGAATCAGATATCTTTTTAAAGACGGAACGATTGACGACCGTCCGCGGGAAGGGGTACTGATCTGCACAGCGGAGCAACTGGAGGAAACTTTTTTTCTTCTGTGCAAACGCTCGGTTTATGCACATGCGGAGGAGTTGCGGGAAGGATATCTTTCTCTGCCGAACGGATGCCGTGCCGGTGTGTGCGGAAGGGTTGCGCCGGACGGCATGGTGCGTGATATCACCTCTTTGAATTTACGCATCGCCCGTGCGGTCGAAGGATGTGCCGATTCGGTGGTTTCAGCAGAAGACGGTGGCGGCATTTTGATTGCCGGTCCGCCCTCCAGCGGGAAAACAACCGTTTTGCGGGACACGGTGCGTCAGCTTTCTAAAAACAAACGAGTGGTTGTCATTGACAGCCGCGGTGAGATTTCGGGCGGAACAGAAAGACCGCTTTCGCTTGGCGTTAACACCGATGTTTTATTGATCCGAAATAAGGCAAAAGGAACTGAAATGGCGCTTCGTACCATGTTCCCGCAAACGATTGCTTTGGATGAGACCGGCACGGCAGAAGAACTCAAAGGCGTGGAAGAAAGCTTTCATGCCGGCGTGCAGATCGTCACAACGGCACATATCGGCGAAAAGCGGGAACTGCTTGAAAGAAAAATTACCCGTCATTTGTTGGCGTCAGGCGCTATATCGACCGTTGCCTTGCTTTCCGGGAAAATCGGAGAGCCGCCTGAAATATTTTCCCCGGAGGAGTTGTGAACGGGTGGGTATCATCAAATTATGCGGTATGGCAGGATTGATTATCACCGGATGGCTTGTCGGCTTCAAAAAATCAGCGGATTTACGGTTCCGCGTACAGCGCCTGAAGAAATTATATGAAGAAACCGAAGAATTACTGCACCGCTTACAATATGAGGGGTTGGAACGCGATCGGTTGCTGTTGAGTTCCTTCTCCGATTTTTGTTTGGTTTGGAATGGGAAGATTCTATTTAACGAAAGCGGGCTGACAGCCGAAGACGCTGTTATCTTGAAAGAGATGATACAAAAACTCGGCACGGGAAATCTTGAAACCGAGGAGAAGCGACTGTTGTATGTTTTGGAACGGTTACGGCAACAAGAAAGCGCGGCGCAAAAAATTGCTGTGACAAACGGTAAAATTTATCAAACGCTCGGCACCTGTGCCGGGATCATGATTTGTATTTTTTTATTATAATGTCTGCTGAACAAATCAAAAAGCCTCTAATATCGATAGTTAAAAGGCTTTTTGATTTGTTTAAAGTGCAAGAATTTTTTTGAATTTTCCGAAAAATTCTTGCACTTATCGAGCAAACTATTTTTTCACAAATGCTGACGGCGTGTCGGCATTTGTTCAGTAGACATTATTATAATATCTTTTTAAGGAAACGCTCTGTTGAAAAACAGACAGTATGATAGCAGGAACCGCACACGGAGGATGGAAAAAATGGATGTTGATTTTATCTTTAAGGTTGCAGCGATCGGAATTTTGGTGACGGTGCTGAATCAGCTTTTGGTTCGTTCCGGTCGGGAAGAGCAAGCTATGCTGACAACCTTAGCCGGTTTGGTGGTCGTTTTGTTAATGATTGTTTCGGCTATTGCAGATTTGTTTTCTACCGTGAAAACACTATTCGGACTGTGAAAATGGATCTGACAAAACTGTTAGCGATCTGCATTGTGGCAACGGCACTGATTCTTATCGTCAATCCGCACCGAAGCGACTATGCCGTCCTGATCTCTTTGGCTTCGGGCGCGGTTTTATTGGTTATGACGATCGCAAAAATTTTTCCTGCGATAGAGAGTTTTAAAGAACGCTTTTATTGGAACGAGACCGCCGAAGAATGTTTGCTAATTGCTGTAAAAGCACTTGGCATATCCTATTTGAGCGGTTTTGTGGCGGACACCTGCCGTGATTTCGGGCAAAGCGCCATGGCGTCTCGCGCCGAATTTGCCGGCAAGTGTGCCATTTTTCTGCTGACTCTTCCGTTATTGTACCGAATTATTGAGTTATCGGTACAAATAGCGAAGCTATGAAGCGGTTCAAATGGGCGATTGCGTTTTGCATGGCTCTTTTTTTGTGTACCATTTCGATTGCTGCGGAAGAATCACAAAATGAACTGTATGAAGAGTTGTATCAAAACAGCGATGCGCAGGAAATCACTTCTTTGCTTCCTGAATCGGTACGGGATTCCTTTGAAGGGTTGGACATCGACTTATCTGATGCGGATTGGGTCAACCGACTGACAATGGGAAATCTTTTTACGCATTTTTGGGAGTTGATCACAACCGGATGGAAACAACCGCTTCAAACCGGCGGTTGTGTGATGGCGATCGTCTTGATTGCGGCGGCATTCCTGTCCTTTTCCTCCGAAAAAACAGACGGAAAAACGGCAGGATACGCGGCAGTGGTCACGGTATGCGGAACGGTGCTTCCTGTGATATACAGAACCTTGTTGACCTCGGTGGAAGTACTTCGCTCCATGGCGGCGTTTATGTTGGCGTTTGTGCCGATTTTTATCGGCATTATTGCGTTATCCGGTGCGGCAAAGACTGCCTTCTCGGCAGGCGGTCTTTTACTCGGTGTAACCGAGTTGCTAAACGGCATTGCGAATCATATTTTACTACCTTTTTTGGGGGGATATTTCGCCGTCGGTATTTGTTCCGGCGTTTCTCCGTTGTTGGATCAAAATAATTTCGCGGAGGGATTGAAAAAAACGGCGGTTTGGATTATGACGCTTTGCGGAACACTATTTACGGCTTTTTTAGGAATTCAAACAGCAGTCAATGCTTCGGCGGACGGCTTGGCAATGAAAACAGCAAAATTTTTTGTCGGTACAACCGTTCCGATTGCCGGCTCGGTCTTGTCGGAAGCGCTGTCAACGGTGCATGCCTCTATCGGATTAATGCGAAATTCGGTTGGTATGTATGGCGTGGCGGTGCTGATCTTTTTGGTCGCTCCCGTGGTTTTGGAATTACTGCTTTGGCGGTTTGTACTTTCGCTTTGTACGGCAATGTGCGATTTTTTTAATTTGAAAACCGTATCCTCTGTTCTGAAAACGATCAACGGTTTGTTTGGTCTTTTGGAATCGGTTCTCTTGTTTTCATCATCAATGTTGATTATCTCACTCGGTGTTGTTATTTCGGCAGGTAAAAATTTATGAATGCTTTTCGGGATTTTGTGATTTCTTTTTGTACCGTCAGCGTCGTGTTCGGCGGATTATTCTTGCTTTGCCCGTCGGGCAAAATGAAACAATCGGTACGGTATGTATTTGGTGTGTTGTTTCTTGTTTCTGTGCTTTCGGCGGTTCCTGTCATCAGCAATATTGCCGTTTCGTCTAAGGATTTTCAAGCAGAAAGGATGTATGAGACTCAAAGTTCGTCGGAGACCGTACTGGCATTAACTATCAAAACCGCTTTGCGGCAAAATGGAATCACCTGGAAAAATTTACAGATTTTTACGGATAAAACGGCGGACGGGCGCATAGAAATATACAAAGTTCTTATCTATACGGCAACACCTGGCGAAAAAATCAAGGAAATTCTCGGCGTGATTTCCGAGCAATGTGAAATAGAGGTACGCAATGAGTGAAACTTTAGAACGATTCAAAAAGTTTTTTTTGAAACCAAAGGTTTTGATGGTCGGCGGAATTTCTGCCATGATATTGATTTTGATCTCATCCTGGTTTCCGAATAAAACGGCGAAAAAAACAAAACAGAATTCGGCATTGGATCCGGATTCCTATCGAAGTGCTTTGGAAGAATCCGTTCGGCAGATGGTTTACGGTATCACAGGAGACCGACATCCGACGGTGGTGGTGACCTTGGAAAACGGCGTCAAGTATTATTACGCCGATGAAACCAAAAGCGATGAATCTTCCAGCGGGGAGAAGGAATCCAGAAAAGAAAGCAACAGTCGCTCTTCCTCTACGGTGACAGTGCGAAGCTCAGACGGGGGAGAGGAACCGTTATTGATTACCGAATGGATGCCGGAAGTGCGCGGAGTGACGGTGATTTGCTATGATGGAGATTCACCCGATACGGCAGAAAAAATCAAAAATGCCGTTCAGGCGGCTTTTCATATTACATCTCAACGAATTTATATTGCAGGAGGAACAAATCATGAAAAAAGGTAAGGTATTAACAAAAGGTCAGCTGGCATTGGTATTGATGGTTGCGGCTTTGGGGGCGGCGGTTTGGATGAATATGCGATTTTCTTCCAACAAATATCTCGGAGAAGCGACCTATGTGGATAAAACCGAAAATAAATCTGCCGTTCAAACATCAGCAAAGCCTGAACAAACCGACGACTATTTTGAAACGGTAAAAAAAGAACGGCAAAGCAGTCGCAAAAAAATCGAAGATGAGCTTGCGGAAACCTTGAAAAGCGAACGGCTGACCGAGGAAGATAAAAAAACAGTTGCCGAAAAATCTTCCATGCTTGCCGACCGTGCCGAGAAAGAGAATAATATCGAATCGCTGCTCAAAGCCAAAGGATTTCCGAAAGCGGTGGCTTTTATCGGTGATGATACCGTCAATATTGTGGTGCAGTCTGACGGATTGACCGCTTCACAAACCCTGCAAATTCAGGATATTGCGGTCGATCAAACATCGGTTAATCTGGCAAAGATTAAAATTGTTTCGGTAAAATAGTTGTGTTTTTTAAAGAAATGTGATATAATAACAAAAAAGTATAGAAATACGGAGGTTTAACTCATGAGTGATACGAAAACCGAGCTGAATGTCAGTACCGAAGTGCTTGAAAAAATGACAAGGATTGCCGCGACCGAAGTGAGCGGCGTGGCGGGACTCCCCAAAAAAGCGGTGGATCTGCGCGATGTAATTAAAGCTAAAAGCGCTTTTAAGGAAGTGAAGATCGACGAGGTAAACGGTTCCATTGAAATTACTGTTTACATCTGCGTGAAGCAGGGCGTTCAGGTTCGCGAGGTGGCGGAAGCTGTACAGCAAAATGTGAAGGAAAAAGTTCAGTCATTAACCGGTACCGTGGTAACTCGAGTAAATGTCTGTATTGCCGATGTTGAAGATTTTAAAGAAGAAGAAACCGTTTAAAAAGGTTCAAAAGCCGTCTCGCTTGGAGGCGGCTTTTTCGTTACATTTATTTTCCGCAATTTGCGTCAAAGGACGGATTGCAGGCATAGAAGTTTTTGCTGTTTAACCGGTCGGTGGTCAAGCGAAGCGCTTCACCAAACCGTTGATAATGCACGATTTCACGCTCCCGTAAGAACTTGAGCGGCTCTAAAATATCGGGATCGTCGATCAGTCGAAGCAGGTTGTCATAGGTTACGCGTGCCTTTTGCTCGGCGGCTAAATCTTCGTGCAAATCGGCGAGGATGTCGCCTTTTGCCTGAATATATTCAGCACGCCAGGGCAAACCGGATGCCGCAATCGGATAAACGGCGGCGGTGTGATCCACAAAATAGGTATCAAAACCGCTTTTTTTGATTTCTTCCGGCGTTAGCTTTCTGGTTAGCTGGTGTACCATAGCGCTGACCATTTCCAAGTGCGCCAGCTCTTCAGTGCCGATATCGGTCAGCAGACCTTTGACATCGTCGTAGGGCATACTGTACCGCTGTGTCAAATAGCGCATGGAAGCGCCCAATTCACCGTCCGGACCACCGTATTGCGAGATGATTATTTGCGCATATTTCGGGTTCGGATTTTTAATTTTAACCGGGTATTGCAGTTTTTTCTCATATTTCCACATACACTTATTCCTCCGTCCAGTTGATTTCCCACGGCCACGGGCCGTCGATCCATCGCCATTTCTTTTCGGCGGGGACTTCGCTTCTTTCCATAATGAACGGACCGTATTCTTTTTCATAGAGTGCTAAAAGCTCTTGATAAGCGGTGCGGAACTTCCTTAATAATTCCAAGGTTCGTTGGCAGGTTGGATGCGTATCCAAATAGAGTTCTAATTCATGTATACAGAATTGCAACTCATACAGTTTCCGTTTTGTGATGTTTTTTTCCGCCATTAGTTTACGCCTCCCCGTAAAAATGGTTTATCCAAATCGGGGTAGAGTGTACCTCGACGAAACGCAGGCTCTGGGTTGTAAATTTTGCCAAACGGTTGCATATTTACAAATGCCATTGTTAAAATATCGTCGGTGTCTGGCGTCGGCGTCGGTCTTTCCGACGGCATTTTTTCCGATGAATTGATTTCCGCAGAAGTGGAATCCATATCCTCTAACTCCTTTTTTTCGATTCGATACAGGGTGTCCTATACAGTGTATGAGGTCCAAGAAAGATTGGTGAAAAATAATCCGGAAAAATGTAAAAAAATAGATTGAATGTAGGGGGTGATTTTTGTGTGCTTAAAAGTATTTACAACATGTATGATTTATGTTATAATGAAAAAAAGGAGGATTTATTATGGGTTTATTTGACACATTAAAAAAAGCTGCAACGGATGCATTGGGTAATGCTGTTTCCAACACAAAGAGAAATGTTGTTTCTAATGTAACTAACGCGGCAAGTTCTGCGATAAAATCTGCGTCTACGCCAAAAGAATCGAAAACCTTTACCTTTGACAGTCTTCCGAAGACATTGGACGAAATGAAAAATCTACCGGAAGCTTCGCTTGACAATCCTTTTAAGACAGCGGCATTAACGGTTTGCGCGCTTTCGGTTTTTCCGGAGAACAAAGAGGCGGCAAAGGAAATGCTGAATTTTTTAAAGGGACCTCAACCGCTTACACCGCGTGAAGAGCAGTTTCTTGCCGATCGGTTTATGGACGGTAAAAAATATATTCCTTTTTCTTATTTTGAGGGAGCTTCTCCGGCTAATGATTATACGCCGTCAATACCGTATAAGATTACAATTTTCACAAATCCATACTCTTATCAAGACGAAAATTATGCTATGTTACACATTAATTCCAGCGGTGCAGATTCTGAAAGACAGGTTAAACTGAGAAAAAAAGGCGACCAATGGTTTTTGTGGGAGCAGTTTTTATTGTCAGATATCAGAAAATCCAAATCGGATGATCCCTGGGCTTAAATAGCATGGTTATACTGAAAAATATTCATGAGGTGATTTTATGGGACTTATTAAAGCGGCAGTCGGTGCCATCGGCGGAAATTTAGCAGATCAATGGAAAGAATTCTTTTCCTGCGATGCTTTACCGAACGATGTACTGATGCGCAGAGGGGAAAAGCAGGTCGGCAAACGATCTTCCAACACCAAAGGCAGTGACAATGTGATCAGCGACGGATCCGGTATTGCAGTTGCTGACGGTCAATGTATGATTATTGTAGAACAAGGTAAAGTTGTCGATGTTTGTGCGGAACCGGGCGTTTTTACATATAGAACCGATTTGGCACCGAGTTTATTTACCGGTAGCTTTGGCGAAAGTTTAAAAGCCACTTTTAAAGATATCGGCGCTCGTTTTACGATGGGCGGTTCCACCGGAAAAGATCAGCGCGTGTATTACTTTAATACAAAAGAACTTGTCGATAATAAATTCGGCACAGCAAATCCGATTCCCTTCCGTGTTGTTGACCGTAAGATCGGTTTGGATATTGATGTATCCCTTCGCATGAACGGTGTTTATTCTTATAAAATTTCCGATCCGATTCTTTTCTATACCAATGTTTGCGGTAATGTAACCGAAGAATATTCCCGTGAAGAGTTGGACGGTCAATTGAAGACGGAATTTGTCAGCGCTTTACAACCTGCATTTGCCCGTCTTTCTGATATGGAAATTCGTCCGAATCAGATCATTGCACATAACACCGAGTTGGAACAAGCAATGAATGAGTCCCTTTCGGATAAGTGGGGTAATCTTCGCGGTTTAAAGGTCGTTTCGGTTGCACTCGGTTCCGTAACATTGCCCGAAGAAGATCAGCAACTTATCAAGGATGCACAAAGAGCGGCGATGTACAAAGATCCTA
>JAFWUH010000077.1 GCA_017524165.1 Clostridia bacterium
ACTGCACAGTTTAGAGGATCCGACGGTACATATCGGTATTAGACTGGTGATGAAGATGGTAAAAGACGCGAACTATGTATGCTCGCTGGGATTGAACAATCTCACGCTTGTTTTGTGATGGGGTTCACGAACTTTTATAAAGTGTGATTGTGTCTGCAAATGGTTGCTTGATGATTTCGGCACCAAACGCGGACGGCTTGTGTCAAAAACAGAAAGAGGGAACTTGATGAGCGAAATGGAACAGATAGCCGGCGCATGGAACGAGTCATTTGATCTTCAAGAATATTTGACAAAGGGCGTGGAGCGTGTTGTGGCGGAAGCGTTGAAAGCAACGCTGAAAAACCCGCGCGAAAGTGCTTTTATGCTGAAATTTGCCGCGGCAAGCCGCACGGCGTCTCAAAAAAGAAAAAAAAGCAGAAGTGCAAGGGGAACATATTCCGCCCTTTCTGATCGCCAGCATTACAAGCAAGTGTAATTTGCATTGCGCTGGCTGTTATTCTCGTTGTAATCATGCAACGGTGGACAGCGAGCCGGTTGCGCAGCTCACCAGCGAGGAATGGTTCCGCATATTTGATGAGGCGGATGATCTCGGCATCAGTTTTATTCTGCTTGCAGGCGGCGAACCTATGTTGCGGCGCGACATAATTGAGGTTGCGGCAAAGAAACCGAATATTTTTTTCCCGATCTTTACGAACGGTACCTATATGGATGAGAAGTATTTTGAACTGTTCGACAAAAGCCGCAATCTTCTGCCCGTTATGAGCATCGAAGGCGAAAAAGATATCACCGATGCCCGCCGCGGCGACGGTATCTATGACCGGCTGATCGCTAATATGGATAATCTCCATCGCAGAGGATTGATTTTCGGCGCATCGGTCACGGTAACAACCGAGAATATTCGTGAAGTATCGTCCGATGCTTTTCTGAAAAAGCTGTCGGATCGTGGCTGTAAAGCGGTGATCTTTGTGGAATTTGTTCCGGTAACAGATGACAGCAGAGAACTGGCACCGGGAGAAGAGGAGCGCGAATATCTGCGCGGCGAGATCGCAAGACTGCGTAGGGAGCACCCTGAAATGGTGTATATATCTTTTCCGGGAGACGAAAAAAGCTCGGGCGGCTGTGTGGCGGCTGGAAGGGGATTCTTTCATATTAATTCTCACGGCGGTGCGGAGCCATGCCCGTTTTCGCCTTATTCCGATGTGAATGTGCGGGACAGTTCTCTGCGCGAGGTGATGCATTCGCCCCTTTTCATGGCACTTCGGGATGGCAACATCCTGATGGACGATCATGCGGGCGGCTGCGTTCTTTATGAAAAAAGAGAACTGGTTGAAAGTCTGCTTTCAGGTACTGCCGCAGAGTAAGAAAATAAACAGTTTTGCTAAATGAATGTTGAGCACTTTACGGAAAATCATACTTAACTTGGTAAGCAATCAGCTGTATTGTGACATGACAAAAGGTAGAAAGTCCGTGTAAATATCCGGCGACAAGGGGACGGTTTCGGACGGTCCTCTGTCCTGACCAAGTTAAAGGATAAAGAGGGTAAAACAGGAGATAATAGTGCTTGAAAACCTACAAAACCTATGGCATATTAGGAATTAAAGAGGGTGATTGGACAAAATGATTTCAACCAGAGGAAGATATGCGCTGCGAATGATGGTAGATCTTGCACAGCACCGGGGCGAAGGCTTCATTTCTTTAAAGGATATCGCCAATCGACAGGATATTTCAAAAAAATATTTAGAACAAATCATTCCGATGTTGAACCGTGCGTCTCTGTTGCATACATCGCGTGGGTTTGCCGGGGGATATCAACTTACAAAAGCGCCGAAAGATTATACGGTAGGGGAGATTCTACGCGCAATGGAAGGCAGTTTAGCACCTGTTGCCTGTTTAGAAGGTACAACAAATACCTGCCCGAGATGCGCCGAGTGTGCGACGCTTTTTGTGTGGGAGGGGCTGTATAAAGTTCAGACAGCATATCTTGACAGTATTACTTTACAGGATATCTTGGATCGGCAAGAGGCGTCATCGGGTCAGAATTACAGTATTTAGTCCAAAATTTAAAAAAATAAAAAAATTCTTACAAAACCTATTGACATAGTAGGAATAGTGTGGTATAATGCCGTCATCCTAAGAGAAAGAGAGGCATTTAAATCTCATGAAAAACTATTTTGAATGTCTGGTTCGTGCTAATTTTCGTTTCGGTCGAATGTATGGTTGCTGTTGTCCATAACAACATCTGAGAATACAGTAACGATTGAAAGGAAAATACAAAATGAGTAATTATAGATTTGAAACAGTACAAATTCACGCGGGGCAGGAGACCCCGGATCCTGCAACCGACGCCAGAGCGGTACCCATTTACGCGACGACTTCCTATGTGTTTCAGGATAGCGCGCAGGCGGCAGGACGCTTTGGACTGACCGAAGGCGGTAATATTTATACCCGCTTGATGAATCCGACCTCTGATGTTTTTGAAAAGAGAATCGCCGCGTTAGAGGGCGGCGTTGCGGCACTGGCGGTTGCAACCGGTTCGGCGGCGATCTCCTATGCCATTCAGAACATTGCTACGGCGGGAGACCATATTGTTTCCTCGGTCAATGTTTACGGCGGAACGCATAATTTGCTGGCAAATACCCTTCGGGAGCAGGGACTTTCTACTACTTTTGTTGATCCGTCAAACCCGGAAAATTTTGAAAAAGCGATTCAGCCTAACACGAAATTGCTTTATGCCGAAACGCTCGGAAATCCGAGCTCGGATGTCATTGATTTAAAAGCGATTGCCGATATTGCACATAAGCACGGGATTCCGTTTATCGTGGACAATACTTTCGCAACGCCCTATCTGCTCCGTCCGATCGAGTACGGTGCGGATGTTGTAGTTCATTCTGCAACAAAATTTATCGGCGGGCACGGTACTGTAATGGGCGGTGTGATCGTGGATTCCGGCAGGTTTGACTGGGCGCAGAACGATAAATTCCCCGGTCTTTCCAAACCGAATCCGTCCTATCACGGCGTGATATTCACCGAAGCCGTCGGTAACTTGGCATATATTATTAAAATAAGAACAACCTTACTCAGAGATCAAGGCGCGACGATCTCTCCGTTCAATTCATTTCTGCTTTTGCAGGGATTGGAAACGCTTTCCCTCCGTGTTGAACGCCATACCGAAAACGCCTTGAAAGTGGTTGATTTTCTGAAAAATCATCCGCAAGTTGCAAAGGTCAATCATCCGTCCTTGGCGACGGGGAGGGAAAAAGAACTGTATGACGCCTATTTCCCGAACGGCGCGGCATCCATTTTCACCTTTGAGGTCAAGGGAACGGCGGAGGACGCCAAAAAGTTTACCGAGAGCCTGAACCTATTCTCACTGCTTGCAAATGTTGCCGATGTGAAATCTTTGGTCATCCATCCGGCTTC
>JAFWUH010000078.1 GCA_017524165.1 Clostridia bacterium
ACTTTAGAAAGCAGGTCTATTCCCTGCTGTCCGCCACTGACAATCAATACATCATTTTCATTGGTGTTGATATTTTCTTTGCAAACTAACCGTTGCCGAATCTGTTCGCGCAGCTTGCCATATCCCTCAGTCACGCCGTATTGTAACGACAATACAGGTTTTTCAGATAATAATTCTTGTGCAATATCTGACAATTCTTTTGAAGGGAAAAGCTCCGGTGCAGGATTACCGCCCGCCAGAGAAATCACGGATGGATCAGCGGCAAATTTAAAAATTTCACGAATAGCCGAACCCTTTAAAGATTGAACACGGTCTGAAAAAAAGTATTTCATTTTCCTTTCCCCTTTTTAAAGAAAAACCGTCCTCACAGCATTCTGCCGGAGGACGGAGATCTGCTGTACTCCTCAGTTCACATGAATTGTACGAACAAATTGCCTTGATATCGTGTTAATTCTTTTTCTTAGAAAGAATTAAATTTGTGAAAATACCGAGAATTAAAGCGCAGGCAACTGCAGTTAATGTGACTTTGCCGATTTGAAGCGCCATTCCGCCAATTCCGCTGATCAAAATAACCGCGACAACAAAAAGATTTTTATTGTCTTCCAGATCGACGCTTTGAATCATTTTTAAACCGCTGACAGCAATAAATCCATAAAGGGTAATACATACGCCGCCCATCACACAAGCCGGAATTGTGGAAAGGAAGGTGACAAACGGACCGAAGAAAGAAATGGCAATCGCTAAAATCGCGGTTGAAAAAATAGTGATGACCGATGCATTACCGGTAATGGCAACGCAACCTACCGATTCACCGTAGGTAGTGTTGGGGCATCCGCCGAACACGGCGCCAACTATTGAACCGACACCGTCTCCAAGCAAGGTTCTGTGCAGACCGGGTTCCTCCAAAAGCGGTCTTTCGATAATAGAAGAAAGATTTTTGTGATCGGCAATATGCTCGGCAAAAACAACAAATGCAACCGGAATATAAGCAACGGCAATGGTGGCAATATAAGAAGGTTTCACATCCTTAAAACCTTTAATTGCATTGAGGAAAGAGAAATCCGGTAACCATTGCATATGTAAGAATTTGGAATAATCAATAATAATCATGGCGTCATTACCGGTTGCCCGTCCAATCAAGGTAAATACGGTTGCCGTCAGATAACCGGCTACAATACCGATAACAAACGGAATCAATTTAGTCATTTTCTTGCCGTAAACCGAGCAAAGCATGATCGTTACCATGGTGATCAACGCACAAATAAATCCAAGCCAGCCGCCGAAGGTCATTTCATAAGAGGACTCCCCTGCCTTAGCCAACTTCAAGGAATCGCCAACAGCGTTTCCCGCTAAAGAAAGACCAATGATGGCAACTGTCGGTCCGATAACCACGGGCGGCATTAATTTATCAATCCATTTTACACCGCCGATTTTTACGATAACAGCAATGACTACATATACCAAACCGGCAAAAACAGCGCCGAGAATAATACCAAAATAACCGGCATTAACGGAAGCCGCACCGGCAAACGCCGAAAACATGGAGCCTAAAAAAGCAAAGGATGAACCCAAGAAAACCGGACTTTTAAACTTTGTAAAGAGTAAATAGACAATGGTACCAACACCGGCACCAAACAAAGCCGCCGATTGAGACATACCGTTGCCGACAATGCTCGGTACGGCGATCGTTGCGGCAAGGATCGCTAAGAGCTGTTGAAAAGCAAAGACGATCAGTTGTCCGAACTTCGGTTTCGATTCGACATCAAATGCAAGTTTCATTTTGTTTTCCCCTCAATTTTTTTCAATTAGATCGTTCCGAAAATACGGTCGCCGGCATCACCTAAACCGGGAAGAATATAGCAGTTTTCGTTCAGTTCTTTGTCGACATTGCCAACAAAAATCTCAACATCCGGATGTGCTTCGGATAAAACTTTCAATCCTTCGGGAGCCGCAATAATGCACATGAATTTAATATTGGTTCCACCGCGTTGTTTAATAAAGTCGATTGCGGCAACAGCGCTCCCGCCGGTAGCCAGCATCGGGTCTAAAACAAGGGTAACACCCTCATGAATTTCGGTCGGCAATTTGCAATAATATTCAACCGGCTGATGGGTTTTGTGGTCGCGATAAAGACCAATATGACCGATCTTGGCGGTTGGAATCAAACTTTTAATGGCGTCGACCATGCCGAGACCTGCACGAAGAATCGGCACAATAGATACTTTTGTTTTAACAAACGGCGCCTTTGTTTTAGCAAGCGGTGTTTCAATTTCCTCTTCATAAAGTTCAAAGTTGCGTGTCGCTTCATAGCCCATTAAAAGACCAATTTCCCCGACAATTTCACGAAACTCTTTGGTCGTCGTGTTTTTGTCGCGCAATATCGAAATTTTGTTTTTAATAAGCGGATGAGTCATTTCATGAATTTGATTTTCCATGGTTTTATCCTCCTAAATTTATTTAAAAATTAAGAAAAGCCATTTTTCTACCGCATCCAACCATGCGTGAACATGCATTATTTCCGGCGACAAGTTATCGCAGGTTTGCTCATCCGCCGTTGACAGCCCATGTTGACCGAAAGGAAAAATATGTAATTCAAACGGAATATGATGTTTTGCTAATGCTTCTGCATACCGGAAACTATTCTGTACCGGAACGCAGGTGTCCTCTGTCGTATGCCAAATAAAGGCAGGCGGCGTTTGATCGGATACCAAAAGATCGCAGGAAAATTTATCAATTTGAGCTTGAGAAAATGTTTTTTCCCCGATAACATTTTCAAAGCTTCTGGCATGACCAATCGTAGGATCTGCAGAAATTACAGGATAGCCGAGAATAGTGGCTGAAACAGGTTTGCTGTCCGGGAAAACAGCACGAACTTCCTCGCAATCGTAAGCAGTAGAATAATGTGCCGCCAAATGTCCGCCGGCGGAAAAGCCGATCACAGCAATACGGTTGACATCGCAATGCCAATCCTCCTGATGTTGATAAATCAGCTCCATCGTTGCCGCAACTTCCCGAATCTGTTGTGGAAAACAAAATGGCTTGACCGAGTAATTCAAGACAAAAACATTGTACCCAAGCGGTAAAAAAAATGCCGCAATCGGTTCAGATTCGCGTTGACTTACAAAACTGTAACCGCCGCCGGGGCAAACAACGATGACCGGCCTTTTCCGGTCTTGGCGACGCATTTCATCCATATTAAACGGTAAATATTCTGTTAATGTCGCATCAGCTCCGTTTTCGCCAAGAAAAGGAAACTCTTTGTTTAAATGGGTTACAAAAACATCCACTCGGATTATCCCTCCAAAAATTATTTATCTAAATTATTCTATCATTAAATGGTATTCTTTTCAAGAATTTTTTTCATTTTCTGACAATTATTTTGCTCATTTATTTTCAATCATGCTATATAATGTGGAAATCACATCATTTAAGTTGCCAAGTGAATCAATCAATCCTTCGCTGACTGCTTTTTCTCCGGTTAGAACTGAACCGACATCGGTTACCATTTCGCCGGTATTCATCATCAGTTCGGTAAATCTCTCCGCGGTAATGGAGGCGTTACGCACAATAAACTGTGTAATTCGTTCCTGCATTTTTTCAAAATGATTCATCATTTGCGGCACGCCGATCACCAATCCGTTCATTCGAACCGGATGCACTGTCATGGTTGCAGAGGGTGCAATAAAAGA
>JAFWUH010000079.1 GCA_017524165.1 Clostridia bacterium
ATAGGACATAAATCCAAAAATGCCAAAAATGAATTGATGCATTTTTGTCCAAATATTATTCCCTTGAATAAAAACTACAAAAAGCAAAAAGACGGCTAAAACTAATAAAATGAGAGACTGATTCGCAGTATAATTCACCGATTTTGCAGATGTTGTTGTTTTTCTTTTTTTTTGCTGACCCATTTCATACCTCCAAAATATGTAACAAATGGCTTGTTAAGCCATGCACTTAACAAGCCGAATTATTATTGAATATCCGTAGCAAGCCAACAGTTTTGCAAGCTATAGACATTATTTGATCGCATTAACGGAATCCGAAATTTCCTGATCGATTTGATCCAGTTGCTCTTGCAATTCTTCAATTTGAGAAGAAAGGTTCGTAGCATTTTCTTCCGCACGAATTTTTTTTCTGTAATCTCTTAACATATCAACGGTCATAATTTTGTCTGATAAATCATTATCCGCTAAAAAATTCAGCATAACAGAATACTTTTCTGTAGAAACCTCTCGAGTTTCATCGGAAACACTATCTGTGATCGAGCTGCAAGAAATAATGATCGAATCGCCCTTTAATAAGTTCAATAAAACCGAGGAAACATTAGAATCAGTCGATTCGATAATCGAGTAAGACGGAATAATGTGGACATTCTCTTCCGTTTCCTCCGGGAAACGATAATAATCAGCGATCGGCCAGTTGCAGTAATCAAAGCCGTTTTCATGTAAAACCTGCATAACATCGGGGCGGAATTCATCGTCACAACCGGTAAAAAAGAAAAATGCAGACGGCTTTTGGAGCCCGTTAGACTGGAAAAACTTTAGTTGTTTCGGCAGATAACTTTTCCACTTGGAAAGCTCCTGTACCGTACTTGGACACGGACCGGCAAGAAGCGGTTGCCATCCGTTTGAAACCATTTCGCGGTACTGCGCCAAAGTAATGCAACCGGGATCACCCGGCATATACCCTTCTGATACCGTGAACATTACTTTGTAATCTTTTAAAAACGGATAAATATCCGTGTATAACTCTTGCTTAACTCGACGCACACATAAAAGAACAGAAGTATCGCCAAGTGTTAAAGTGTCATATTGCTGTGTCCGTTCATTGATCTGTTGCTCTAATTCCCTTTTTTTAAGCCTTAAACGATAATTTGTAGAATTATATTGCGTGATCTCCGCATCATAGCTCGGTTCATTGGATTTATCTTTATAAAACAAAGCAAAAACCAATCCAATTAAAACGATCAATACAAGTAAAGTTACAGCAAGAATAAGCAAAAAAGAGCCTTTTCTTTTTTTATCGAATAATCGGAAAATCATAATTTTTACTGAATAAAGCATTTATAATAACGATATTTTCGGATGCGGTTTCCGGCAGACCATCCCAACCCGCAAATGTCCAGGAATTGTAAAACGGATTTGCAGGCGGCACAACTTCATCCCCGGCATGATAGTACTGAAGAGCATATTGATCGGAAAAAGCACGGTAAACAACCGCATATTCTCCAAAACAGGCATGACGCAGGATAATCAAATCATCGGAATTAACGATAGCGTCACCGTTTAAATCAAAGGAACCTTCTGCGGAGGCAACCATTGCCTTTTTTAAACAAACCAAATCCCGAATATCAAAGGATTCATCTTTGTTCATATCAAGGGAGATCACACCGGCATCAGCAGAAGCAGGAACACAAAAAACAGAAAAAATAAGGCTAAAAATCACAAGAGAAAGTACGATTTTGGAAAACTGTTTCATTGTAACAACTCCTTCATTAAAATCGAATAATCGGTAACTCGTATTCATCGGTCGGGGTTGCCCACATGCTGTCTGAATCATCATCCGGCGAAGACGAAGCAGTTACATGATCGGAAGAGGAAGATTCCGCAGAAGATGTGGCGCTTGTTGTTTCCGCTTCCGAAGGAACCGTTTTTTCGGAAAGATCAACGGAAGATGTATCGGAAGAGCCTTGTGCAATCACCTCGGAATGATCCGAATTTGTTTTTGAAACATTAGCTTTAGAATCGTTCTTTTTTTTACATCCGCAAAGCAGTGTGCCTACAAATAAACAAACAAGTAACAAAAGAAGAAACTTTTTCATAAAAAACACCTGTTAAGTATAATTTTTTCAATCATATTATATAACAAATCTGTCGGATTTGTCAATAGAGAATCCCTTTAAAAAGAGAATATAAAGGTGATTGAAAAAATAATCGAAATAAGATATAATCAAGATAATGATAAGAGTTTGGAGATTAGAGGATGAAAGTCTTTTTTTACACACTTGGTTGCAAAGTAAACCAGTACGAGACCGAGGGAATGCGTGAACTTTTTATAAATAGAAATGATGAAATAACATCTGAAATCAAAGAAGCGGATGTCGTTATTATCAATTCTTGTACCGTAACGGCGGAAAGCGATCGGAAAACCCGTCAGACCATTCGACGACATAGAAGGTTAGCACCCCATGCGGTTATCGTTGTAACAGGATGTATGGTACAAGCATCACCCGAAAAATTTGAGACCTTGCCCGAAGCAGATCTTTGGGTCGGAAACAATCATCTTGCACAAATTCCTGAAATGGTCGATCAATTTTTAAAGGAAAACCAAAGATCTTGTTTTGTCACCGATCATCCGTACGGGGAAGCCTACGCTACCCCGAATATTACCGATTTTTCCGAACGTACACGCGCTTATCTCAAGATCGAAGATGGGTGCGACCGTTATTGCTCCTACTGTATCATTCCATTTGCACGCGGTCATGTTCGTTCGCGTTCTTTGGAGGAAATCCGTTTGGAAACAGAACAATTGTCGCAAAAAGGATACACGGAAATCGTGTTAGTCGGGATCAATCTTTCTGCATACGGTTTTGGCAAAGAATTTGATCTTTGCGACGCGGTTGCGGTGGTTGGCAGCGTCGATGGAATCCATCGGGTTCGTTTGGGTTCGTTAGAACCTGACCATATTACGGATGAAATGTTAATGCGACTGAAAGAACAAAGCAAATTCTGTCCACAGTTTCATCTTTCCCTTCAATCAGGATGTGATGCCACTTTAAAAAGAATGAATCGACATTATGACAGCGCTTTTTATGAAGATTTAGTCTGTCGTATTCGCCGCATTTTTCCGGATTCCTCGATTACCACAGATATTATGGTCGGATTTCCGGGAGAAACCGCGGAAGAGTTCTCTCAATCGCTTGCATTTGCCGATAAAATCGGCTTTGCAAAAGCACATGTATTTATCTACTCAAAAAGAAAAGGAACTGTTGCGGCGCAACTGCCGAATCAGGTTCCGGCTTCTGTTGCCGAGCAAAGAAGTCACGAAATGATACAACATTGTTCAGAATCAGAACAACAGTTTTATGAGAAACAAATCGGACAAACCGTTTCTGTTTTATTTGAATCGGAACATCACGGTATTTACGAAGGATATACGCCAAATTATACACGCGTGCAGGTTTCGTCTGCCGACAACCTTACCGGTCGGCTTTGTCAAGTTATGCTTGAAAGTACGGAAAATAATGTTTGTCGCGGAAAAATTATAGAATAAAATATCATCTGTCAAGCCCCGTTCTTCATATCTTTAATCAGGATGATTATGGGGTGATAATATGTTTTGGCAGTTGCTTTTTCAATTAATCGGCAATTTGTATTTTTTTGCGTTACATGTTACTTCGGGAGGATCCTTTCCCCCACCGCTTTCCGCCGCCAAAGAGAATGAATTACTCGAACGCTGGTTTCAAGGAGACGAAGAAGCGAAAAATAAACTGATAGAACATAATCTTCGTTTGGTAGCGCATATCGTCAAAAAATATTATGCATCAGGCTGTGATCAGGACGATTTGATTTCCATCGGTACCATTGGTCTGATCAAAGCGGTTACTTCTTTTAATAATGACAAGGGGATTCGGTTATCGACCTATGCCTCGCGGTGTATCGAAAATGAAATTCTGATGTATTTTCGTAATTTGAAAAAAACGGCGCAAGATGTTTATATCAGCGAACCGATTGACACCGACAAAGACGGAAACTGCTTGACATTGATTGATATCATAGCCGATGATCAGGATATTCATGAAGAAATTGACTTAAAACTGCATTTAGAAAGATTAAAACAAATTTATCCCAATGCCCTTTCCAAGCGGGAAAAAGAAATCATTGAACTGCGATACGGATTAAACGGAAAAAAAGAATTAACCCAACGGGAAATCGCGCAAAAATTTAATATTTCCAGAAGTTATGTATCGAGAATTGAAAAAGCCGCACTTTTGAAACTTAAACGGTATTTTTAATGCAACGAGGAGCCCATCAAAGCAACGGACTCCTCGTTTTTATATTCTATTACCGAAACTCATAACCGCCGACAGGGCGAACCATAATCGGGATACAGCTATCTTTGCCGAATACGGATTCAATCATCGTTTTATATGCTGAAAAGCGTTCGTTCGGAATATAGCATTGTATGGTACCGGCAAAACCGCCGCCGTGTACCCGACAAGCGCCGTCGCCGTCTAAAAATTCTTTGGTCAGGCAAAGCGCAAGCACCAGACCCTGTTCAGCCGTATTAGAGGTTGAATAAAGGTTTTGAAGATTCTCAAAAGAGGAATTGCCCGACGCATTGACTAACCGCAAGAATTCATCAAACCAATCATTTTTCAGTGCCTCAAACTGTTTAACGGCACGCTGATCTTCATGGAAGAAGTGAAATGCGCGTAAGACGGCACGATCACCGCAACTTTTTCTAAGATCAGCCATTTCACGGTAAAAGCGTTCCTGGTCGGCATCTCGAAGAAAGTCAACGCCAAGCGCGTTGCTGACGGCACGGCATTCCAGCGTGATATCGGCATAATCCTGCGTCAAATTGGCGTGATTTCCGCCGGTATCGACCACACAAAGCGTATATCCGTTTCTATGAACATCGACAGCAACTTTTTCCACAACGGGATTGGCAGGATCCATAAAATCCGCATAGGTAAATCCGCCCATGGAAGAAGCCATTTGATCCAATAATCCGCAGGGTTTGCCGAAATACTCGCGTTCAGCAAATTGTGAATATTTTGCGAGATCAATCGGAGAAACCGAAGCATCATTAAATAAACCGTTCAGAATACTGGCAACCAACACTTCAAATGCGGCAGAGGAAGAAAGACCGGATCCCTTTAATACATTAGAGGTTGTATAAGCGTCAAATCCGCCTATTTTTTTACCGTTTTGACGGAATGCGGCGCAAACGCCTCGGATCAAGGCGGAAGAACGACCGGTTTCTTTCGGTTGGACCGATAAACTGTTTATGTCGACAGTATCCATATCATATCCTGCGGATTTAATATGGATGACCGATTGATCGGTCTCACTGACGATAGCAATAACATCCAAGTTTACACTTCCGGCTAATACCCGTCCGTGCTGATGATCGGTATGATTTCCACCGATTTCAGTCCGTCCGGGCGCGGAAAAAATACGAATGTTATCCAGATCGCCGAAAAGATTTTTAAATGCTTCGCAAGCATCCGTAAAACGATTTTTCGGTGTTTCGGTTTCGCCGTAGATATCCAAAAACTGCGTATCAAATGCACCGGAGCGGATTTGTTGGATCATTTCATTTATTTTCATAAACAATCCTCAATTAAAGCGCCGAAACAATTGCATTAGTATCGCGTGCAATTGCCAATTCTTCGTTGGTGGGAATCACAAACACATCCACACCGCTGTTTTCGGTGGAAATTTTTACCTCTACACCGCTTAACTGATTCTTTTCATGATCAATTTCCGCATTCAAAAATCCGAGATTGTCAACGATATGCTGACGCAATTCCGGATTGTGCTCACCGATTCCGCCGGTGAAGACAATGACATCTACCCCGTTCATTGCGGCAATATAAGAGCCGATAAACTTCAAGATTTGATATTCCTGCATTTGAACGGCAAGAATGCAACGCTCATTGCCTTCAGCGGCGCCGTTGCAGACATCGCGGCTGTCATTCGACAGACCGGAAATACCTAACAAGCCAGATTTTTTGTTACAAATTGTGTTGAGCTCTGCCGGTGTGAGGTTTTCTTTTTCCATAATATAGATTAAGGCAGACGGATCCAATGTCCCGGAGCGGGTACCCATCATGAAACCGTCCAACGGTGTAAAGCCCATGGAAGTGTCGATGCAAACACCGTCCTTAATGGCGGTAATAGAACAACCGTTTCCTAAGTGGCAGGTGATGATTTTTAAATCTTTTTTATCTTTACCTTCCAATGCCGCGGCACGGTCGCTGACATAATGATGGGAGGTACCGTGTGCACCGTATTTCCGCACTTGATACTTTTCGTAGTATTCATAAGGAAGCGCATACATATAGGCTTTGGGCGGCATCGTTTGGTGAAAAGAGGTATCAAAGACGACAACCTGCGGAATTTTTTCGCCAAAAGTTTTTACGCAGGCGCGGATAGCTAAAACATGCGCCGGATTATGTAACGGCGCAAAGGCGCCTAATTCTTCGATTTGGTCGATGACTTCGGGCGTAACCAGACAAGAGCCTTTAAAAATACTGCCGCCTTGAACGATTCTGTGACCGATCGCGGAAATCTCATCAAATGAGTCAATGACCTTTGCGTCACTTTCAGTCATTGCATAAACAACAGCTTCAAATGCTTCGCTGTGGGTCGGCATCGGAATATCGGCAGAATAAACACGGCCGTCTGCGGCGGTGTGTTTAATAAAGCCGGACTCACCGATTCGTTCGCAGTTTCCTTTTGCAAGCACCGATTCATCTTGCATATCAATCAACTGATATTTTAAAGATGAACTTCCCGCATTCACAACAAAAATTTTCATAATTTCCTCTCCTATTCACTTGAAGATATGAATAAAATATGTTATACTTTTCCATATCTTAAAATTATCTATTCTATTTTAACTGATTTATCTCTCTTTTTCAAGTCTTTTTCCCGAAAGGAGAAAAATATGCCGATTACCGGGTTTGTTGGTGAATTGAATCCGTTGCACAACGGTCATAAATTGCTGATTGATACCTTGAAAAAAAACGGTGATACGGTTGTATGCGCTTTAAGCAGTAATTTTGTTCAGCGCGGCGAAACGGCGATCCTTTCCAAATCAAAGCGTACCGAATCGGCTTTATGCTGCGGCGTAGATTTAGTGGTCGAAATTCCTGTGCCATGGTCGATGTCTACGGCGCAAAATTTTGCGCTCGGCGGGGTGTCGCAATTAGCCGCCATGGGTTGCGATACACTTGCTTTTGGCAGTGAATGTGGAGATATCGCCTCGCTGAGAGAGGCTTCAAAGTTAGAAGAACATCCACAGTTTGCAAGACTTCTGTCCGAAAAGCTAAAAACCGGGATTACTTTTGCCGCCGCAAGAGAACAGGTTGCGACGGAATTGGGATATGCTTCAGAGGTCTTTGCAATGCCGAATGACGCGCTTGCGGTGGAGTATTTGTGCGCGGCAAGGAAAATCGGATGGACGCCGAATCTTTTTGCTTTGAAGCGACAAGGCGTCGGTCACGATCAAACGACAACACAAAACAATATGGCTTCCGCTTCCCTGCTTCGGCAAATATTGAAAGAGGGTAAAATCGGTTATGCTGAACGCTTTTTGCCCCCGTTCATGCAAGGATTTATTTCTCCGGAAATTATATCCGATTTTTCTTTGCTGGAAACTGCCGTTTTAGCTGTACTGCGTCGACAATCATCAGTTGATTTCCTTCGATTGCCTGATTTAAGCGAAGGCTTGGAAAACAAACTTGCTTTTTCGGTACAGGCGGCAAAAGATTTAGATGAATTATACCGCTTGATCAAATCAAAGCGATATCCGTTGGCACGCGTGCGACGGTTGGTTCTGTCCTCGTTTTTGGGTATTGATAATTCTTTTTTCGGCAAACGACCTCCTTATGTTCGCGTGTTGGGATTTAACAAAAAAGGAGAAACACATCTTAAAACATGTGTTTCTCCTAACATTCCTGTTGTTACGCGGGTTTCTCAAATAAAGGAATTGGATGATTTTTCAAAATCGGTTTTTGCAACGGAATGCCGTTCGACCGATTTATTTGCGTTAACCTTTAAACCGGCACTCCCCTGTGGCGGTGAATATAAAAATAAACTTTTAAAAACGGAGGAATTCACATGATTTCAGTGAAAGAAATTGATTCTTACAAAGATTACGGACGTATCTTATCTTTTTCGAACAATATTATTGAAGTGGGCGTAACGATTGATGTCGGACCGCGTATTATCTATTTTAAATATGTGGATGGTCAAAATATTCTTTGTGACAAAAGAAAAGATTTTGGCGTTATGACCGACAAAAGATTTACCGATTTTTACGGTGAAAACACCCATTGGGAAAATCTTGGCGGGCACCGCGTATGGATCACGCCGGAAAGTTATCCGGAGACCTACTACCCCGATCAGCATCCTGTCCAATATGCCTTGACAGATTTCGGAGCGATATTTACTCCGCCGGCAGAGCAAGAAAACGGCGTTCAAAAATTCATCGAAATACGCTTGGATCCAGACGATGCCGATATGCAGGTTATTATGTCCTGTAAAAATATCGAAAAAACTGAAAAAGAGTTTTCAATTTGGAGTCTTTCTGTTTGTGATGGCGGCGGTACATTGATCATTCCCATGAACAACGATGATACCGGATTGTTACATAATCGAACCATAGCGGTATGGCCCTACACTGACATGACTGATGATCGAATTTGGCTTGGAAAAAAATATACAACGGTTCGTCAGGATAAGATTTCTCCAAGCCCGATTAAACTCGGTTTTGATTTAAAAAGAGAGCGCGTTTTTTATGTTTTGGGAGATGATGTTTTCTCCAAGCATTTTTCTACCAATCATCAGATCGACCGTTATCCTGATGGCGGATGTTCCATGGAAACCTATACGAATGAACTCTTTATTGAGGTTGAAAGTTTAAGCAAAATTCATCGGGTATCCCCCGGTGAAACCGTTTCATATACAGAAAGTTGGTCCTTGACGAAAAAACCTTGTGAAATTGATTTTAAGAGTGATAAATCAATTGATAATCTTTTGTCGAAACTTTAAAAAAAACCCGTAGATCATGATAATGATTTACGGGTTTTATATATTTATTCACCGGCTGGAAAGTCAAATTTTTCCGTGTTTTCACGCGATTCTTGTTTTGTATCAGGCGTTAAGGTGGAATAACTTGACTGCCCAACATTTGCACGAAGTTTCACATCAAAATCCAGCTCACCGCTTTTGGCAGTTTCAATGGTTAAGGTCACGGTATCCCCTGCTTTGCAGTCTTCCAAAATATCCAAAACCAAATTGGCAGTATGAATAGGTTCGCCGTTGATATGCGTTATTAAATCGCCCTTTTCGATTTTTCCGTATAAATCGCTGTCTTCAGAGACAGATACAACATACAGACCTGTGTTTTTGATATTATTGATTTCCGCGGTAATAGAATTGATTTCATTATAGGTGATGCCGAGTTTGGCTCGATCGGTCACTTTTCCTTTTTGGATCAATTGTTCAACAACGCGTTTCATGGTTTTTGTCGGAATCGCAAAACCGATACGATCGTATACCTCTCCTTCCAATTTTGAACAAGTGATACCGATAACCTGACCATACAAATTAACCAGTGCTCCGCCGGAATTTCCGGGGTTAATGGCGCTGTCGGTCTGAATCATTCGTGCCGAATAGCTGCTGGATGAAGAGGTCACCCGGCGACTTGTTAACGAAACAATACCGCTGGAAATGGACGAACCGTCCAAAGCATCGGTTCTTCCAATAGCGACCACATCTTCTCCGGCGACAATTTCGTCCGAATTACCAAAAACAGCCGGCGTTAATTCTTCACCGGTTTCAATTTTTAAAACCGCTAAATCACTGACATTGTCACCTGCCACATAAGCGGCGTCACATTCTGTCCCGTTTGAAAAATATACCTTAAACCTGGCAGAGGCAATTTTAGCATAAATATGGTCATTTGTGACAATATAACCGTCTTTGGAATAAATCACGCCGGATGCGCCGGAAACATTTCCTTCGGTGTCATAAGCTTGAATGCCGACGATTGAGGGATTGACTTCCTCAAAAACCTTTGCCGGGGTCATGGCATCCTTTTCAGTCGGTCTTGACGCAAGATTTACGGTAACTTTTTGCCCGATCAGATGTTTGTTCCCCCGTTTGCCGGCAAAATATCCCGCCAAACAGCTTCCGGTCAAAAGAATAACAAGCGAAAGAATGACAGCAAAAATTGCCAAACCGCGATTCATCGGCTTGTATTCTTTGATGGGTTCGACCGGTGTATATTCAACCAAATTCGGTGCTATCTCATCCTGAAGCGGATTATTTGGCGTAACATCTTCTTCGGGATCAACGAATTCTTCGGTGCTTTCTGTAAATTCATCCGTAGGTTGATTTTCCTCTTGCGGTTCTAAATCTTGAAAAATATCATCGTTCATCATCATATCCCCATTCTATCTTATTAAAGGTATTACCACTTGAAAAGCAGTTGATTCATTTTCTTTACTTTGTACATTAACCGTACCGCCATGTGTTAAAACGATTGTCTTCACAATATATAATCCCAATCCGGTACTGTTTTTTTCGGCTGATCTTGATTTATCCACTTTATAAAATCGGTCAAAAACATAAGGCAACGCCTCGGGAGGAATCCCTTTGCCGGTATTTTTTAAGATGAAAACCATCTTTTTGTTTTCAATAGATAGTTTGAAGTCAATCACGCCGTTTTCGGGTGTAAATTTGATTGCATTATCGACTAAATTATAAACGACCTGATGCATTAAATCTTTATCCGCATTGACCGTAATATCAGGGAGCTCATCCAATCCGCTGATTTGAATCTGTTTTTTTTCAATGCGTTGTTCCTGTCCGATAACGACTTGAATTAATAATTCGCGGAAGTTGAACTCTTCCGGACGAAGTTGCAGTTCACCCGATTCCAGTTTAGCAATGCTCAACATGGATTGCACTAATCGAGAAAGGCGCTTGATCTCATCCGAAACAATACCTAAATAATAATTTTGCTTTTCGGGTTCGATGGTGCCATCCATAATTCCGTCAATGAACCCACCAATGGTAGTCATCGGTGTTTTCAGTTCATGAGAAACATTTGCCACAAAGCTTCTCCTCATTTTTTCAGACTGCGCTAAAGAGTTGGTCATTTGATTGAAGGAAACGGCAAGCTCCCCGATTTCATCATCGCTTGTGACCGGGATTCTTTTTGAAAAATCACCTCTTGCCATCGCTTTGGTAGCAGCCGACATTAAACGAATCGGCAGGGTCATACGATAATAAATGGTATATAACAGGAAAAACATGATGATAACCGGTACAATAGCAGATATAAGATAGGTGCGAACCATAGAATTCAGCAACGAACGAATGGTTTTGACAGGCGCTGTTACAAAAGCAACGGCAACTGCATTTTCGTCTTTTTCTTTGATCGGCGCAGACGAAACATAATGTGGTTCGGCATAAATACCAAGTGTTTGCATGCTGTTTTTTGATTGTTTCAGCGCTTCCTGCAAGACAGTTGTCGAGATTTTTAAATCGGTGTGACGGCATTGATGATTATTGATCCAATCCTCACAACTGCAATATTGGATTTGACCGTCCCGATCAGTAATCATCAGATCATAATCGGCAAATTTGCTGACATACGGAATAAAATTATCTAATCCGTCATTTTGCGCAATTTCAACGGCAGACCGGCAGGCTTTGTTGAGCGACTCAAACCTACTGTCCGATAAAAAGTCATTGAATACAACCGTTAAAATCATGATCATCACGGTCAGACTCAAAATAAAAATTCCGACCGTCGTCAAAAAATATTTTTTAAACAATTTGAGTCTCATATTTACCGAACCTCAAATTTATAACCGACACCCCAAACAGTTTTTAAACACCACTGATCCGAAACATTCTCCAATTTTTCACGAAGGCGTTTTACATGAACATCCACCGTACGCGAATCTCCGTAATATTCAAAACCCCAAACCTCATCCAACAATTGGTCTCTGGTAAAAACGCGGTTGGGTTTGCTGGCAAGGTGATAGATCAATTCCAGTTCTTTGGGCGGTGTATCAATTTTCACACCGTCAACGATCAATTCATAGTTCGTTAAATTGATAATCAATTTATCAAAACGAACTTCTTTCATTTGAGCTTGTTTTTCATTGTCTCCACTGCGTCGGAGAACAGCTTTAATCCGCGCAAGGACTTCTTTGGCATCAAAGGGCTTGCTGATATAGTCATCCGCACCCAGTTCAAGTCCTAAAATTTTATCAAAGGTTTCCCCTTTTGCCGTAAGCATAATGATCGGAGTTTCACTTTTTTTCCTGATTTCCCGACAAACCTGCCATCCGTCCAATTTCGGCAACATAATGTCTAAAAGAATCAAATCGGGCGAATACCGCTCGGCATATTGAACTGCCTGTTCACCATCAAGTGCCACAACGGTTTCAAATCCGTCTTTTTCCAAATAAAGCCGTAATAATTCATCAATATTTTCATCATCATCAACGATAAGAATTTTTTGTTGATTCATGCTATTCTCCCCTTTCTATGCTTTATTAAAACATTATAATAATACATTCGTGTGAAGAAACTGTGAATAATTTAAAAAAGGACAAAAATCTCCCGCACAACAAATTTGTACGGGAGAAATTTATCAGTCGTTCACATAAGGTAACAAAGCGACTTGACGAGCGCGTTTGATTGCCGTAGTCAACTCGCGCTGATGAGCGGCACAGGTACCGGTCGCACGACGCGGTAAAATTTTAGCACGCTCTGAAACAAATTTGCGAAGACGGGCGATATCTTTATAATCAATCTCTTCTACACGGTCAACACAAAAATGACAAACCTTCTTATGAGCTTTTCTGCGCATAGGACGATCAATCTTTTCTTTCTCCATGAGAAATAACCTCCTTTATTAATTTGACGGGAATCAGAACGGAAGATCTTCATCTTCGCCGCCGATTTCAGAAAAATCATCCGCTTCGGCATTGGAAAAAGAAGAAGTATTCGCAACAGGCGCAGAGGATCCTGCGTTCATGCCGCTGTCTTTTTTCGATTCCACAAACTGGGCGTCATTTGCAACAACTTCAAAAGCTGTACGGTTGTTGCCGTTTTTATCAACATATTTTCGGGTTTGAATGGAACCCTCGATGCCGATCAAACTGCCCTTCTTAAAATACTTACTGATAAACTCCGCAGTTTGACGCCAAGCGACAATATTGATAAAATCGGTTTGGGTCTGTTCTCCGCTGCGGTAGCGACGGCTTACGGCAATCGAAAACGAAGTTACCGAAATACCGTTCGGTGTGGTTTTTAATTCCGGATCAGCCGTCAGGCGTCCCGTTAAAATAACGATATTAAACATCTTGTGTTTCCTCCGTTACTTACTTCTTGATGACCATGATGCGTAAAACACCGTCGGTAATTCTTGCAACACGCTCAAGCTCTGCCGGGAAATTTGCATCAGCAGTAAAGGTTGTAAATACATAATAACCCTCTGCCTCGTCATTGATGAGATATGCCAAACGGCGTTTACCCCAATCATTGACATCTTCGATGGTTCCGTTCATTGCGATTAAATCATTGAATTTTTCTTTCAATGCAGTAACGGCATCGTCACCGTTCGCAACGGAAAAGACCATAGCTGCTTCATACTTTGCTGTCATTTCATTGCACCTCCTTTTGGACATTCGGCTCCGCCTTTCCGACGGGGCAAGGAGCTAAATTTGAAGATAATTCTCCAGTTAGCAATCTGTATTATATCAATTATTTTTACTTTCGTCAAGAAAAATTTTTGTCGCAAAAAAATAATTGTGTAACGTTACAATAGATGTAGGCCAAAAGAATAGAAAAAAAGATTGAGAACTGTTAGAATTAAGTTTCCCACGAATAAAATCACTGAATGCAACTTTTCACCAAATACGGTTTTTGACTCGGATGAAACTTTTCTAATATTTCTCTCAGTTGATTTTCGTATACATATATTCTCACTCCCTCATAAAGATTTAAGTCATATTATATCCGATTTTAACATAAAGTCAAACGATTCATTATTACACGAATTCAGGTCATTATCAAAAATCCGATGGTTACATTCACAATCGAACCTCGGATAATTTTATATTTTGAACTAAATCATTATTGAAATTTAAAAGAATCTTTTAATTTGTACAATTATGGATCTGATGTTTCACTAAGATTTACATGGATTGTGTAAGGAAAATCGTAAATATACTCGGGAATTTGCTTTTCAATTTTTTTAACTTCCATCTGCCACTGTGGATCGATTAAGAAATTCTGCGTATTTTTGATTGATTTTTCAACTTGAAACAGTTCGCCTTTTTTACAATGTGTTTCAGCGCGAAGTGTCAAAAATTTTTCTATAATATCTAAGATCTCATCATATTTATAGACTAAATCTTCAAACTGAATCTTTAAGAGTGTATTTTCTTGTTTCGGAACATTTTTGCGCATGCCGCGATGAAACTGAATAAAGTTTTCCACATCATCTGGGAAATACTTATTATTTCTTCCTGATTGATACAGCCAAACATATTTGGACAAAACATAAAGATCTCTGGCATCACGATCCACAAGAATTATACGCGTGTTTTCCGGATCAAAATAATCATTTACTCTACTGATATGTTGCGGTAAAACCAATTGATCAAAAACGAAATGATCTTCTTTGCAATTCTCTCGAACCATTTCCATGTAATCTTTTACAAATACTCTTGCTTTTTCTAAAAACTGTTCCCGATTCAAAAAACTAAAATAAATTTGATTATCATCGTTTTTTTTAATTTTATTCCGCATGCCATTATCGCGATCAAACGGTCGCTTTGTTACCAAAATATCTCTTACGGTGCCTTTAAATGTACGGATACTATCAATATCATCCGACCAATATCCTTGAATTTGATATTGTATAAGTGAATTTACAAATTTATCAACAATAGTCATGAAACGAGATCCGGTTCTCTTCCTATATCCGCCAAACCCAAGATTGGGCATCCACCTTTCCTTTGTTTCACTGGGGACCGATTGCTTGGGGAATTTACATCGTATTAGCGGTTGCTTTTGGCTTTATGATGCATATTCGCAGTAGAAATAAGCAGCGTTTTTCCGAAGCATGCCGTCCGATTCTCGGTAAAAAAGTTGACGGTGTGCTTGGAAAAGTGATCGATGTAACCTGTGTAGTCGCGCTATTGTGTGGAACTGCAACAACTTTTTCTGTCACAACTCCACTGTTGTCAGCTGGAATCAGTCGCGTGTTCGAGTTACCAAATTCTGTTGGTTTGGTAATCATGATCTTGATCTTGATTGCCGTTGTTTATACCATCACTGTTTTATTTGGTATTAAAGGAATTTCTAAACTCGCATCATTCTGTGTATATCTTTTCTTTGCGCTGTTGATCTATGTGTTTGCAACAAGCGGACAATCGGTTTATATTTTTGAAACCGGTGTTTCCGGTATTGGTAATATGATTCAAAACTTTATCGGTCTTTCTACCTACACCGACCCGCTTCGGCTCAACAGTTTCCCTCAAAACTGGACCATTTATTATTGGGCTTACTGGATGGCATGGTGTATTGCGACACCTTTCTTTATTGCCGTGATTTCCAAAGGACGCACTATCCGCAACATTATTATCGGTTGCTATACATGCGGCTTGAGCGGTACATTTATGTCCTTTATCGTTTTAGGAGGATTTGGTCTTGGACAACAGATGAAAAACGGTACCGGTCTTGCGGATGTGATTTATAATGCTGATTTCAGCATTAATTATGAAGAAATTTTGAACATTTTCAATCAGCTTCCTTGGCCGGAAATCGGCATTATTGCAGTTGTGCTTTCGATGATCATGTTCTATGCCACTACATTTGACACTTTAACAATGGTAGTTGCAAACTATTCTTATAAAATCATCAAGACTGAAGAGACAGCAAGTAAAGCTATGAGAACATTTTGGTCGATCATTTTTATTATTTTCCCCATAGCATTACTTTTCTCTGAAAACACCCTGTCCAGTCTGCAATCGGTATCCATTATCGCTGCTTTCCCGATTGGTATCATTATGTTGCTTGTTATTGCTTCATTCTTCAAAGATGCTAAATTATATCTAAAAGAAATCGGTTATAAAGATTCTATCATCGAATGTCCTGTTTCTTCTGATACGAATATAAGCAACGAATAAAGTCTTCATTTCCTGAATTGACAGCAATAAACCACACCTCAAAAGTTTATTTTTTGGGGTGTGGTTTGCTTTAATTATCTACGATTTGATTCAGCTTTGAAAACAACGGTAAACGATGATTATTGGAATTCAAAAACATTTACCCATGAATCCAGGAGTTCCTGTTCGCTTGCAATGTTTTTGGTGCTTTCGGAGCACGCTACAATCGGCATCCAATATTGAATCAGTTGAATCGGGATATCTGCTTTTTTAGAGAAAAGCTTAAGGTATTTCTCTGCAAGTTCCTTTTTACCTTCAAGATGAAAGACAAGATAAGTTCTTGCCGCATCAGCGGAGGCATTTCCTTGGGTTGCATGAGACCAGTCGATAATATAATACTCGCCTTTTTCGGTGACAATAATATTTGATGGGACAAAATCACCGTGCAATACCTTTTTGTGATCTTTCACATGTTCCAGTCTGTTATGAAGGTCGTATCGTATGGTTGCTTCATATTTTGAGGCACTGATTTTTGAATGCATTTTATCTTTGATTTTATTAAGATGCGGCGCACGCTGTTCAAAAACTTTAAGCTGTAAATCCACAAATTTTTCGAGGTATTCATCCTCTTTGCCGGGATTTTCGCGCATAAGCTCTTCCAGCGTTTTCCCTTCAATAAAATTTGTAATAATTGCCCAACCGTCTTCCCGCTTTTCAACATACAGAAGTTCGGGCGTATTGAGATCTGTCTCTTCGATTCTGGCAAGATTGAGTGCCTCATTCAACACATCGGATTTTTTAAAGCTGCTGTCAAAAACCTTAACAAGCTTATCACCGTCGCGATATATTTTCTTGTTATTTCTTTCTACAAGTACAGACATATGCTCTTTCTCCTTTCTTAATTGCCGTAATAAGCACGAATATAAATATCCTTTATTTCACTCATGAGCGGATATCTTGGATTGGCGCCGGTGCATTGATCGTCGAAAGCGTTCTCGACCATTTCATCGAGCGTTGCCATAAAGTCCTCTTCTTTAATTCCGTATTCCTTAATGCTCTTTTTGATGCCAATCTGTTCTTTGAGTTCTTCAATCTTTGCAATAAGACCTTTCAGTTTCTCATCGTCATTCTTTCCGGCAATGCCGAGCGATTCGGCAATTTCAGCATATCTTCGAAGTGTTTTCGGATAATCATACTGCGGGAAAGTGCCCATTTTTGCCGGAGCTTCAGCCGCGTTGAATGCAAGCACATAACTGATCAAAAGTGCATTGGCAACACCGTGCGGCAAATGGTGATACGCGCCGAGTTTATGCGCCATAGAGTGACAAACACCCAAAAAAGCATTAGCGAATGCCATACCAGCCATCGTCGCCGCATTCGCCATCTTTTCACGCGCTTGAGGATCGTTTTCTCCTTTTTGATAAGCGCGCGGCAGATACTCGAAAATATCTTTCAGCGCTTGGATCGCCAGACCGTCTGTATAGGGTGTAGCCATCATAGACGCATACGCTTCCAAAGCGTGCGTTACCGCATCAATGCCGGAAGCAGAGGTAAGCCCTTTCGGGGCCGTCATCTGCATATCCGCGTCAACGATTGCCATATTCGGCAAAAGCTCATAATCTGCAAGCGGATATTTTGCAGAAGTGACTTCATCGGTAATCACCGCAAACGGAGTCACTTCAGACCCGGTTCCCGCCGAAGTCGGCACAGCAACAAAATACGCCTTTTCACCCATCTTCGGGAACTGATATATTCTTTTTCGGATATCCATGAAGCGCATGGCAAGATCAAAGAAATCCACTTCCGGATGCTCGTAAAGCACCCACATGATCTTTGCGGCGTCCATCGCCGAACCGCCACCTACCGCAATAATACAATCCGGCTGAAAGGCATTCATCTGCTCGGCACCTTTTTTCGCACACGCAAGCGTCGGATCGGGAGAGACATCAAAAAATGTGGTGTGTTGGATACCCATGCTGTTCAGTTTATCAGTAATTGCTTTGGTATAACCGTTTTCATAGAGGAAGTTATCCGTTACAATAAATACCCTTTCTTTGTGCATCAATGATCCTATTTCATCAAGCGCATACGGCAAGCAACCTCTTTTTACATAAATCTTTTCGGGTGTTCTGAACCAAAGCATGTTTTCCCTCCTTATCGCAACAGTTTTGATGTTCATCAAGTGTTTTACGCCCACATTTTCCGAAACGGAATTTCCGCCCCAAGAGCCACATCCGAGCGTCAGAGACGGCGCAATGCCGAAATTATACAAATCGCCGATACCGCCAAAAGAAGAGGGAGTATTGACAAGGATTCTGCCGGTTTTCATCCTGGCGGAAAATTTGTTGAGCTTTTCGGTTTCTTTATTTTCATCAATATAAACCGACGAGGTATGACCGTAGCCGCCGTCCTCGATCAAGCGTTCTGCTTTATCCAATGCATCATCAAAGCTTTTGCTTTTATACATAGCCAAAACAGGTGAAAGTTTTTCATGAGCAAAAGCCTCGCTGATATCCACACTTTCCACCTCGCCGATGAGAATCTTTGTGCTTTCCGGCACTTGAACCCCTGCCAGCGCTGCAATGTCGACCGGTTTTTGACCCACTATCTTTGCATTCAACGCGCCGTTAATAATGATGGTATTCCGAACCTTATCTATTTCATCCGCTTTCAAAAAATAACAGTCTCTGTACTCAAACTCTTTTTTAACCTTATTATAAATACTGCTGTGCGCAATAACGCTTTGTTCGCTGGCACAAATCATGCCGTTATCAAATGTTTTTGAATGAATGATGGAATTGACAGCGAACCGGACATCGGCGCTTTCATCAATAATTGCCGGAACATTGCCCGCGCCGACGCCGAGTGCCGGCTTGCCGCTGGAGTATGCCGCTTTCACCATTCCCGGACCGCCTGTGGCAAGAATAATGTCCGCTTCTTTCATTAAAAGATCAGTCATCTGCAAAGCCGGTGCGTCAATCCAACTGATAATACCTTCCGGCGCGCCTGCCTTTACTGCGGCTTCCAACACCGTTTGAGCGGCCGCAATCGTACTTTGTTTGGCACGCGGATGCGGAGAAATAATAATACCGTTACGGGTTTTCAAAGAAATGAGCGTCTTAAAAATCGCCGTAGAGGTAGGATTGGTCGTTGGAATAACGGCGGCAATAACGCCGATCGGCTCGGCAATCTTTTGGATTCCGGCAGACTTATCCTCAAAAACAACGCCAACCGTCTTGGTGTCTTTGTAGGCATGATAAATATACTCCGCCGCGTAATGATTTTTTATAATTTTATCCTCAAGGATACCCATTCCGGTTTCTTCGACTGCCTGTTTCGCCAACGAAATCCGCGCTTTATTTGCTGCCATCGCCGCGGCAAAAAAGATTTTATCCACCTGTTCTTGCGTAAAGGTCGAAAACTCTTTTTGCGCCTTACGAACGCGAAGAATTTCCGCCTGCAATTTTTCAGGTGTATCTACAATTTCTCTTTTCATTTATATCCTCCTCAAAAGATTGATAAAAAATTAACATTTTCACCATTATAATACTACCTTATGCTAAAAAAATCAAGTCATTCGTTATAATAAAAAAAACATTTTTGTATTCTCGGGTCATTGCTGCTGTAAAACACGGAATAAATGCAAATATTATTTTTAAAGACCGACACTTCAACAATGTCGGTCTTACCCAAAATTCCCGTTTATTCGGGTCACATTAAATCCGGTTTAAAGGACGGCATTAACTGCAACTTAAACAAATTCCTTTGATGTTTATCATCAATCAACGCTTTTTTCTGCAAATCATCAATTTCACCGGTACGAATATACCGATCTAATTCCGCATAGGTAAAGCCGAGATTTTCTTCATCACTTTTTCCGCAGAGACCGTCAATCGGCACCTTGTCGACCAAGATATCCGGCAGACCAAGCACACGACCGATTGCTTTCATCTCCTGAACCGTCAAAAATGAGCAGGGGCTGAAATCACCAACCGAATCGCCATACCGAGTGGAATATCCCACCCAGTCTTCCGATAAATTGCAGGTATTGGCAACACGGCCGTTATGACTTTGTGCAACGGCATAAAGAACCGTCATACGAACACGCGGCGGAATATTTGTCACACTTTGTACGGACAAATCAAAAGGCATCGCGTTAGAAATTGCATTAACCGTATCCTTAATATTAATAACATAATGTTTGATATCCAAATGTCGTACCAGAAGCTCTGCCATTTCGATATCCTGTTGGACACCACAGGGCATTAAAACGCCAATGACACGGTCTTTTCCAAGTGCCTCCACACACAATGCGGCAACAATAGAACTGTCTTTTCCGCCGGATATACCGACAATGGCGTTGCATCCTTTTCCGCTTTCTTCAAAAAAAGAACGAATCCATGCCACACATTCATTTTTAACTTTCACAGCATCAAACATTTTGCTTCCTCCGTGTCATAAAATACATCATTATTCTTGACATTTGTTTATATGATGGTAAAATTATATAAGAAAATTCAGCTGAAATCAAGTATTCAAAGGAGAAAAACATGGATATCCGCAAAGAATCACTAAAAAAGCACTATGAATGGCACGGAAAAATCGAAGTTATTTCCCGAGCGCCTATTAATAGCCGGGAAGATTTATCGTTATGTTACACCCCGGGTGTAGCGGAGCCTTGCCTTGAAATACAAAAAGATATTGATAAATCCTTTGATTTAACCCGCCGTTCCAATCTTGTTGCCGTTATTACCGACGGTACCGCTGTGTTGGGACTTGGGGATATCGGTCCGGAAGCCGGCATGCCTGTCATGGAAGGAAAATGCGCTC
>JAFWUH010000080.1 GCA_017524165.1 Clostridia bacterium
ATCATACATGGAAAGTGGTACTTTGAATCGACTAACTATAATTGCAACAGCAATACAGTATTAAGCAAAATAAATTGTATGCAAGCAAACGAAATCTATAATGAAATTATAGATATTTTAAAATAGGTCATTTTAATATGTAAGTTTGAGCATATATAATTAACAAAGGAGCAGATTTTTCTGTTCCTTTGTTTACTTCTTATGTGTTTTGTTGTATACTAACAAAGTAAGGTAGGTGTAAGTGTGGCGGACAAGTTTATTTTGCACTCAAAGTTTGAGCCGACGGGGGATCAGCCGGAGGCGATCGAAAAATTAGTGAAAGGCATTGAAAACGGCGACAGGGAGCAGGTTTTGCTCGGTGTTACGGGTTCGGGTAAGACCTTTACTATGGCGAATATTATCGAGCGGGTAAACCGCCCGACATTAGTCCTCGCCCATAATAAAACACTCGCCGCACAACTTTGCAGTGAGTTCAGAGAATTCTTCCCGGAGAATGCGGTTGAGTATTTTGTTTCCTACTATGACTATTATCAGCCTGAAGCATATAGTCCGGGGACGGATACTTATATAGAAAAAGACTCGGCAATAAACGACGAGATCGACAAATTGCGCCATTCAGCTACCTGTGCGTTATCCGAACGAAGAGATGTCATTATTGTGGCGAGCGTTTCCTGCATCTACACACTCGGCGACCCGATTGATTATCGAAATATGGTCATTTCTTTGCGGACGGGAATGGAAAAAGACCGCGATCAGCTCATTCGGAAATTAGTGGATTTGCAGTACGAAAGAAATGACATCAATTTTGTTCGCAACAAATTCCGTGTAAAAGGGGATACTGTTGAGATTTTTCCTGCTTATTCCATGGATTCGGCAATTCGGGTGGAATTTTTTGGGGATGAGATTGATCGGATTTGTGAGATACACACCCTGACCGGAGAAGTAAAAGCATTTCTTTCTCATGTAGCAATTTATCCGGCGTCCCATTATATTGTGGAACAGGATAAAATGTTGGACGGCATTAAAGCAATTGAAAAAGAAATGGAAGAACGGGTGCGTTTCTTTCAGGAAAATGGAAAGCTGATAGAGGCGCAACGCATTCGTCAACGCACAGAATACGACATGGAAATGCTGCGAGAAATCGGCATGTGCAAAGGGATTGAAAACTATTCGCGTGTATTATCCGGCAGAGCGCCAGGCAGTACGCCGACCACATTATTGGATTATTTTCCGGACGATTTTTTGCTTTTTGTAGATGAATCCCATGTGACGCTGCCGCAAGTGCGCGGTATGTTTGGCGGAGACCGTGCCAGAAAAGAAAATTTGGTCGAATACGGTTTTCGACTGCCATCGGCTTATGATAACCGTCCGTTGAATTTTGAAGAATTCTATCAACATGTGAATCAGGCGATTTTTGTTTCGGCAACGCCCGGACAGTTTGAAAAAGATCACGCCGCGCAAACGGTTGAGCAGGTGATTCGTCCGACCGGCTTGTTGGATCCGGAAATTTCGGTCCGGAGCAGTGACGGACAGATGGATGATTTGGTTTCGGAAATTCATCTTCGCGTTGCAAGAAAAGAACGCGTTTTGGTGACTACCCTGACGAAGAAAATGGCAGAAGCGCTTACCGAATATTTAGAAAATCTGTCGATGAAAGTGCGATATATGCACTATGATATTGACACCTTGGAACGAATGGAAATCATTCGGGATCTTCGTTTGGGAGAGTTTGATGTTTTAGTCGGTATCAACTTATTGCGTGAGGGCTTGGATATCCCGGAAGTTTCATTGGTGGCAATTTTAGATGCGGACAAAGAGGGCTTCTTGCGCAGTGAGACTTCTTTGATTCAGACGATCGGGCGTGCGGCACGAAATGCAAACGGACAGGTTATTATGTATGCCGACAGTGTAACGCCGTCTATGGAACAGGCAATTACGGAAACAGAAAGACGGCGTCACATACAGCAGCAGTATAATGAGGAACACGGTATTATTCCTAAGACAATTATCAAGGATGTTCGCGATGTCATTGAAATAGGCAAAAAAGTCGACCGGGAAAAACCGGTTGCTAAAATGTCGAAAGCGGAACGCGAGGCGGAAATTCGCCGCTTAACTGCTGAAATGAAGCAGGCGGCAAAAATCCTTGAATTTGAGCAGGCGGCGTATTTGCGCGACAAAATTGAAAAATTACGGCGAGGGAAATAGTTTTTTACTTCATAAACAGCTTGTTGATATCATTATCCGGCACAACGGTAATAAATTTTATGGATGGGATATCACAGGTTAACATAACATTGCTTTTAAACTGCCGTAAAACAAGATAATTTGCACCGACGGTCAGGAGAATGCCATATCGCATTTCAAGATTGTTACCAACCAACAGCTCAACGCGGATCAATTTCCCGATTTGTTTGCACAGAAAAGCGGGGAGAAAAGAAGTGTTGGACAGCTCTTGCGGGACATCTTTGTTCTCATACGCCAAAAACGAATGGTTATGATGTTGCGGTACGGTAAGTGATTCGATTGTATTTGTCGGTAATTCCTGTCGGTTGATATAGTTTTCATATTCGGTCAAGTCACTTTCGTTGACGATTCTTTGGGGCAAATTTTCGCTCATAGCTATTTTCCTTTCTGTCGATTTAGAAAATTTTCTCCTATCTATTCTATGCGTGGCGGATGAATTGGTTCGATTTTCTGGTTTTTAAAATATTTTGTATATTGATTTTTTGCACAAAATGTTATATTATTAAGATATCAAAGGCGAAATTTTTAGGGGGACTCAGGTTGAGAAACAGGTATTTTCGTTTAGTATTTACAATCCTTTACGATTTGGTTGTCACAGTCTTTGCACAGTTTTTATCTTGCTTGATCTGTAAAACCTCATTTATTTCCAGAGTTCAAGTGACACACTTGTTGATTGATGTTGCGGTTCTTCCTGCCGCAATTGTGATGTTTGGCTATTTATTCCAATGCTATCAGGTTATGTGGCCTTACGCGCGAATGAATGACTATCTTAAACTGATTTGCAGTATTTTTGTTTCGGTCTTTTGTCTTGCATTGTCGCAACAGGTTCTTACCACACATTATTCGGCTCCTGTTTATATGATTTTAGCCGCTGTTTTAAGCGTGCTGATCGGATTGCCGCGTGTATTGATGCATCGCACATTTACTAGTGATCTCAATAAAAAAGATGATCATTTCGCCAGTCATCTTTCCGGCAATGTTATGGTTATCGGCGGTGGTGCCGCCGGTTGTGCGATTATTAAGGACATTAACAGCAATAACACCAAAAAAGACTGTCGTGTTAAATGCGTCATTGATGATGATGAGCTGAAGCACGGTACCATGATTTCCGGTGCAAAGGTTGTCGGCGGCAAAAACGAAATTATAAATGCGGTAAAAAAATACGATATCAATTTGATCGTGTTTGCCATACCTACCTGCACCAATGAACAAAAATCTGCCTTTTTAAGAATTTGTCAAGAAACGAATTGTAAAGTGCAAATCGTTCCGTCGCTTTATCAATTTTTGTTAGAGGACGAAGAAATTGACTATTCGGTTGTGCGCGATGTGGAAATTGAAGATCTGCTCGGCAGAGACCCGATCAAAATCAATCTTGAAATTGTGATGAATTATGTTGAGGGCAAGGTCATTATGGTCACCGGCGGCGGCGGTTCGATCGGCAGTGAGCTTTGCCGTCAGATTGCCGCTCATTCACCGAAACAGTTGATTATTTTTGATGTCTACGAAAATAACGCTTATGATATTCAGAACGAATTGCTTCGCAATTATCCGGATTTGAATTTGGTTACTTTGATCGGTTCCGTTCGTGACAGTAACCGTTTGAATTGTGTCTTTAAAAAATACCGTCCGCAGATCGTTTATCATGCGGCGGCACATAAACATGTTCCGTTGATGGAAATCAGTCCGAACGAGACCATTAAAAACAATGTTTTCGGTACCTATAAGACTGCGCAGTGCGCCGACCGTTACGGCGTTGAACGCTTTGTCTTGATTTCTACCGATAAAGCGGTCAACCCGACCAATATCATGGGTGCAAGTAAACGAATTTGTGAAATGATCATCCAGTATTGGAACGCCCGCTCGGATACCGATTTTGTTGCGGTTCGTTTTGGCAATGTGCTTGGCAGTAACGGCAGTGTTATTCCGCTTTTCAAAAAGCAAATCCAGGAGGGCGGACCTGTTACGGTTACCGATCCGCGCATTATTCGATATTTTATGACGATTCCAGAAGCCGTTTCGCTTGTTTTGCAAGCGGGTGCTTCTGCAAAAGGCGGAGAAATCTTTGTCTTGGACATGGGCGAACCGGTCAAGATTTTGGATCTGGCGGAAAATTTGATTCGACTGTCCGGCTTTGTTCCGTATAAGGACATTCAAATTGAGTTTACCGGATTAAGACCGGGCGAAAAGCTGTATGAAGAATTACTGATGTCGGAAGAAGGATTGCAAAAAACCGATAATAAATTGATCTTTATCGGTCGACCGATCGAAATGGACGAGCAGGTTTTAGAATGGACTTTGGAGGAAATGAAGAAGATCATGTATGATGATTCCGCCGATGTTCGTTCCTTAGTCAGCCGTTTAGTTCCGACCTATCGCTATACACCCAATTCTTCCGACAAAACAACAACAGCCGACATGACTGACAGACAATCTGTCGTGCATACCGGTGCAATTTAACACAAAAGAAGGAAGTATCCTCTTTGTGATACTTCCTTCTTTTTGCTGTTTAAGAAAGGAAAATAAACGATGACGAAACTTTCTCCTTCCGTTTTAACCGCTGATTTTCTGACCCTTGAAAAGGACCTTAAAATTTTAGAATCCGCCGGCGTATCTATGTTGCATTTGGATGTTATGGATGGAATCTTTGTGCCGAATATTTCCTTTGGTGTACCGTTGATTCAATCTATTCGTCAACATACCAAGATGGAATTGGATGTGCACCTGATGATTGACCGACCGCACCGTTATATCGAAGATTTTGCCAAGGTTTCCGATTGGCTGGGATTTCATTATGAAGCCGGTTCCGATTGTGGGCAATTGCTTCAAAAAATTCGTTCACTTGGCTGTAAGTCCTGCATTACCATAAAACCGGCGACCAATCCGGAAGCGATTTTTGATTTGATTCCGTATTGTGATATGGTGCTTGTTATGTCGGTGGAACCCGGTTTTGGAGGACAGAAATTTATGCCTTCTGCGTTGGATAAGTTACGGAAACTGCGTGCCTATTGTCAGGAAAACGGTTATTCCTGTGAATTAGAGGTTGACGGCGGTATCAACGCTCAAACCGCGCCGCTTGCCGTAGAAGCCGGCGCAACCGTTTTGGTTGCAGGAAGCTATGTCTTTTCCGCTGATGATCCTGTTTCTGTAGCAAAATCATTAATGAGTTTATCCGTTTAATGCTGATTATTTCCATCAAATGCGGAGGCTATTTTTTCAATAACATTTTCTTGACAAACTTCTGTTTCTATAGAATTTTTTAATAGAACAGAGTTTTGTTCATCATAATATTTTTCACAGTATTCCGATAATACAGTGAAAGAAAGCTCTGAAAGTGTTCCTCGAATGCATAGCGCCCATTTTTTATCTTCGGTTCGATATAGTTTTGTTGTATGAAAGGACGGAAGATTTTCGTAAACAATTCTGGAACATGCATCGGCTAAATCGTCGGATCTTTGGAATAAAAACCAATGATTTTCCGGACGGATTTGTTTTTGACCGATTTTCGTCATTTCGATCATGCACCCGTCAATACAAGGTCGTACTTCTATCGACAATTGTTGACTGTCCAACGGAAAATCTTGTTCTGATAATAGCTTGTTTAAAATATGTTTTGTCTGTTGATTCCTGTAATCAATATATTGGTAGCCGCCGAACAACAGCTCTGTTTCCTGATGACTCAATATAAACCGAATTTTCGTTTCACCTATGGACTCTACCGTCACGGGAAACACCTCCTCATGGAGAATATAACATGTTTTTTTCGGTTCTTCAAGCGGAAGTGATTTCCGTAAATGGTTGAACTTGGATAGAAATGCCTGTCATTGCAAAAAAATGTTAGAAAAGGAAGAATGTTTTATGAATTACGATCATTTAAAAAGCGGTACCGATATTCGCGGGGTTGCAAGTGATTTGGGTGGAAAAGAAATTCAATTGACCGATACGGCAGTCTATGACATTATCTCCGCATTTGTGGTTTGGCTTTGCAAAAAAACAAAAAAACAGCCGCGGGAGTTAACCGTCGCCGTTGGACATGATTCCAGGATTACTGCGGATCGAATTGCTGATATTTCCAAGAATGCCATGACCGATGCCGGGGTAAAAGTATTGGATTGTAATCTTTGTTCAACACCGGCGATGTTTATGACAACGATTGATTTGAATGCCGATGCCGCATTGCAGATCACGGCAAGCCACCATCCGTTTGACCGAAACGGCTTGAAATTTTTCTTGTCGAATGGTGGATTGGACGGAAAGGATATTGCGGAAATTTTATTGCTTGCCAATCAGGGCGAGAAAATTCAAAGTACCGTTAAGGGTGAAATTCAAACCGTTGATTATTTGAAAATTTATGCCAAAAGACTGCGAACCATGATAGCTCAAGCGGTCGGCAAAGAAGAAACAGATAAACCGCTTTCCGGTTATCATATTATTGTGGATGCCGGAAACGGAGCCGGCGGTTTTTACGCTACGGATGTTTTGGAACCGTTGGGTGCCGATATATCCGGAAGTCAATTTTTAGAGCCGGATGGCATGTTTCCGAATCATATTCCAAATCCGGAAGATGCCGTTGCAATGCAAAGTATTTGTCATGCTGTTCTGCAAAGCAAAGCCGATCTCGGTTTGATTTTTGATACCGATGTAGACCGTGCGGGTTGCGTTGGAAAAGACGGCAAAGAAATTAACCGTAACCGATTGATCGCGTTAGCTTCCTATATTGCGTTGAACGGCAATGCGGGCGGCACGGTTGTTACCGATTCGGTGACTTCCGACGGACTGAAAAAATTTATAGAAGAAAATCTCGGCGGCGTACATTATCGTTACCGTCGCGGATATAAAAATGTTATTAACAAAGCGGAAGAACTTTGCGAAAGTGGCATCAACTGTCCGCTTGCGATTGAAACCTCAGGTCATGCCGCGCTGCGTGAAAACTATTTTTTGGATGACGGCGCCTATCTGGTGACCAAAATCGTTATTGAACTGGCAAAGGGAACAGATATTGCAGCATTGCTTTCTCCGCTTGAAATGCCGGTGGAGGAGCAGGAATATCGTTTGAAAATCACGAAATCGGATTTTAAATCCTACGGACAAACAGTGATTGAACAATTTGAGCAATTCTGCAAACAGAATCCGGACTTTCAGGTGGCAGACGATAACCGTGAAGGCATTCGTGTTTCGACGCCAAACGGATGGTTTCTGTTGCGGATGAGCGTACATGATCCGGTCATGCCTTTTAATTTTGAAAGCCGTATACCGGGCGGAATTGAAAAGGATGTAAAATCGGTTCGTTCGTTTTTTGCACTGTGTAACGGTTTTGAACCATTGCCGTTTTAAAAGTGAAGCCGTCCTTTTGGGGGACGGCTTTATTGCTGTTATGATGGTTTATGACAACCGCAACCTGTATCTTCATCCCCTAAATTACACGGTCTTGGCGGGAAAAAATCATCGGTCGGGAATTTGATTTTACGGAATACATCACAAGGTTGGTCTGTACCGACATCGCACTGTTTTTCCGGAATACAGAAATCGTAAACCGGCATGAGCATTTGCACATTGCGAATTAATTGAACAATGGTAAACAAGCCAAGTGTCGCATAAATTGTCGGTTGACCGTTTTGCAGATCGGTTACAATGTCGCCGCCGATATAGTCGGAGACACCTTGCGGAATGGAACGGACATTTTCATAGCAGTCACGGATTTTACCGATTCTGGCATTTAACGCTACCGGATCCACGCATTGTACAACGCATTTCGGCATGTTCGACGCACTGCGTACCGGTGACGGACATCCGTCATTGCAATCTGTAACTTTACTGGAGAAGACTTTTACATTGCCATCGCTGCCGAACAAAATAACCTTTTTATTGAAGGAAGAAATGCCGCGAATCTGCATCGGGCAGCTGTTTGGCGTCATGAATAAATCAAAATCCAAAAGAAAGAAAAAGGTCAGGTCACAGGAATAGAATCCCTTGTTAAAGGTGACAGGTTCAACATTGATGTAAACATTTAATACTTCCGCAGAGCGCAGACGAACGCTGATGGCCTGATCAATATAGGATTGAACTTCCGGTGAAAAGAAACACCGAAGATCTTCCAAACAGTCACGGTCACAGCAAGAATCGTAAACTCTGCCGGCATCTACACAAACCGCTTCTTTAAACGCGGTGACATCGGTCGGACAGTCGTGTAAAATATCTGCCATAGTTTTCCCTCCGTTTAGTTGAAATCAGCCGATTTTACAGCTTCAATCCATTGTATGACTTTTTGGCTGTTTGGTGAGTGATATTTTGATTTTTCCCATTGACTTTAGGGTAAAAAAGGAATAAAATAAGTGCAATAACAAAGATGGGGAGAGTCAGTAATGAGCGCTTTTTTCCTTGCGTTTCTATTTGGTGTTCTGCAAACTTTTTTGTTAAGTCGTTTAGTATTTGCGGTTACGGCGAACAATATAAAATATATTTGGCTGTTTTTGCTTTTAAAGTTTTTCTGTTACGGTTTTGCCATTGCTATGCTGATGGTAAAATATATTGAGTGGATTGTTTATTGCGCCTGCGGATTTGCTGCCGGCATGCCGTTGAGCGCGGTAATTTATTTTATCTACCGTTCTTATAAACAATCCGCCCGGAAGAAAGGAAGGTAACATATTGAGTACGGTTTCGATCATTGAATTGATTGTATCCGCCGTGTTGTCAGCTGTCGGCATTATCGGGTTCTTTGCAACGAAAAAAGATGAAATAACCGATAAAAAACAAAAGAAAAAACACCGGCTGTTTTTGGTTTTGATCATTATCGCCGTATGGTTCCTTATTGGCACGGTCATACAAATCTTTTCAAAAATAAAAATGGGATTATCGGTTGAGTTTCAACTTTTCAGCAACCGCGTAACTTTTTTCGGTTTTTCTGTAGCTGAAACAACATTGGTCGGCTGGGGGATCGTTTTGATTGCGCTTCTTTTATCGCTGATCTTCCGTCTGTTTGTTTTTCCGAAATTCGATCCGGATCATCCGAAAGGATTTCAGAATGTGATGGAGTTGGCGGTAGAAGCGACTCAAAACTTTACCGGTGGCATTTTGGGAGATTACGGGAAACAGGTTGCGCCCTATATGTTTTCTTTGGCGGTATTTATGATTTTTTCGGCTTTTTCGGAGCTGCTTGGCTTTCGACCGCCGACTTCAGATTTGACCGTTACCTTTGCAATGGGACTGATCACCTTTTTCCTGATCAACTATTACGGTATTCGGAAAAAAGGTGTCGACGGCAGATTAAAGGGTATGATGGTGCCTACGCCGATCGTTCTGCCAATGAAGATTTTGAGCGATATTGCAACCCCTGTTTCGTTGGCTTGTCGTTTGTTCGGCAATATGCTTGGCGGTGTTATCGTCATGCATTTATTGAAATCGGCTTTGGGTGGATATGCGGTCGGTATTCCCGCCGTAGCCGGATTATACTTTAATTTGTTTCACCCGATTATTCAAACCTATATTTTTATAATTCTTTCCCTCACATTCATCAGTGAGGCAGTAGAATGATTGAACAGGAGGAATTTTTATGAACGCAATTGGTGCAGGATTGGCAATGTTGACGGCTTTCGGTGCCGGAATCGGCATGTGTTTTGCGACGGCGAAAGCGGTAGAGGCGGTTGCCCGTCAGCCCGAAGCATCGGGTAAAATCAATACACTTTTACTTTTAGGATGCGCTTTGGCGGAATCTACCGCTATTTATGCATTTGTTGTCGCGTTGATTTTGGCGGTAAAATAATCCAACGGAAGGGAAATGCTTTTATGGAAGGTTTTGTGCTTTCTCAGGCGGCAACCGACCTGATAATAAATATTTTAAACATTATTCTTCTTTTCCTGATCGTTCGGGCGTTGGTTTATAAACCTGTCCGCAAATTTTTGGATCAACGCGCGGCACGGGTGGAGTCCATAAAATCAGAGGCTGAAAAAGCATTGCAAAAGGCAAAAGATCAGGAAGAAAAGTACCAAAAACTGTCGGAAGAAAATACCGAACGCTGTAATCAACTGCTTCGCGAAGCGGATAAAACTGCATCGAAAAAAGCGGAGGAAATCATTGCCGAAGCAAAGAAACAGGGCGACGACTATTTGAAAGAACAGCGTGAGAAAATTGCACACGAACATGAAGACATGTTAACCTCTATGCAGGATGAGATTGTTGACATGGCAGTCGGTATTTCCGAACAAATTTTAAAACGGGAAGTTTCCGAATCGGATAACGAGAAAATCGTTCGGGAATATTTTGCTGCGAAGAACGGATGAAATCATGAGAAAAATTAAAATTACACTTTCGCCGTCCTGCAGTGATGAACTTTTTCAGAAAATTTGCAACGGTTTCAAGCGGCAGTATCCGGAAGAACTGTCCTTTATCCGTGCAAATGATACGCAGATGATCGGTGGATTTATTGCAGATGTGGAAGGCGAAATCATTGATGTCAGTCTTAATGCTCAACTTGCAAGAATGAAAGATCATTTAAAAAAGTGAGGTGAACGGTTTGCCACACAATTCAGAGGAATCAATCGGTTCTTATTTAAAAAAGCAGATACTGTCCTTTGAGGTCGAGCCGGTCTCCTATTCATACGGACAGGTTTCTAAGACCGGGGACGGCGTCGTTCGTGTTGCCGGACTTTCGGGCAGAAAATACGGTGAATTATTAGAGTTTGAAGACGGCATTTTCGGCATGGCGTTGGATTTGGAGGAAGACGGCGTAGGTGCTGTCTTGTTGGATATTTCGGATAGCGTTGGTGTTGGCGATAAAGTGTGCGGAACCGACCGTGTGGTGGAAGTCCCTGTTGGCGACGCTTTGCTCGGGCGTGTGGTAGACCCTATCGGTCGTCCGTTAGACGGGCGTCCGTTATCGGCACGAAAATTTCTGCCGGTAGAACGCCCTGCACCTGCAATTACCGACCGCAGACCGGTCGATAAACCCTTGCAAACCGGGATTCTTGCAATTGATAGTATGATTCCGATTGGTTGCGGTCAGCGTGAATTGATCATTGGTGACCGTCAAACAGGAAAAACAACGATTGCTGTCGATACCATTCTTCAGCAAAAAAATACGGATGTATACTGCATTTACTGTGCGATCGGGCAGAAGGTTTCCAGCATTATCGGGATCATTGAATCTTTAAAACAAAACGGTGCTATGGACTATACAACGGTCGTTGCCGCAACGGCATCTGACAGCCCTGCCATTCAATATTTGGCGCCTTATGCCGCCTGTGCCATGGCGGAAGGATTCATGGCAGAAGGCCGTGATGTTTTGGTGGTCTATGATGATTTGTCAAAGCACGCGGTCGCCTACCGTACCATGTCGCTATTGTTGCACCGTCCGCCCGGACGGGAAGCTTTCCCCGGGGATGTCTTTTATTTGCACAGTCGTTTGTTGGAACGAAGTGCGTGTATGTCGAAAGAACATGGCGGCGGAAGCATTACCGCCTTACCAATCATCGAGACGATGGGCGGGAATATTTCTTCTTTTATTCCAACCAATGTGATTTCCATTACGGACGGTCAAATCTTTTTGGAGGACGATTTATTTCACAGTGGAATACGACCAGCGGTCAATACCGGACTTTCCGTCTCTCGCGTCGGTCGCGCCGCACAGTCTCCGGCAATGAAAAAGGTTTCCGGATCGCTAAGGATTGAGCTGTCACAGTATCGGGAAATGGCGGTATTCAGTCGCTTTGGCAGCGATGTGGATGAAGCAACGGCAAAAATGCTTCATCGAGGTGAATGTTTAACGAATCTTTTTAAACAGGGGAAGGGAAGCCCTTATTCCCTGTTTGAGGAGGTCGTTTTGTTGTGTGCTTATAAACATGGGCATTTAGACGCATTTGAGGCACAGGATATTTCGCATGTTGCTGAAAATCTTTTATCCTTTGTACATCAGAACTGTACTACCGCGGAAACCCGTATTTTATCGTCCGGGAAACTTTCCGAAGATGATGAAAAACAATTGATTGAGTCTATTCGTTCCTTTGTGGAAGAAGCGTGTCAAGATGAATAATCTAAATGAATTAAATCAGCATTACCGTGCCGTGCAACAAACCAGGCAGATTACCAATGCCATGTATCTGTTGGCAACGGCGGAATTAAAAAATGAAATTCAAAATATGGACTTTGTTTTGGCGTATATGAAACGGCTTCGCGGTACCATGAAGGATATTCTTTCAAAAATGAAAAACAACGGTTTAATGAATCCGTTGATTTCCGAGCAGGGAAGAGGTCACACACTTTTTGTAGCGGTTACTGCCGATAAGGGAATGTGCGGCAGTTATAATTCCGATGTGATTAAAAAAGTTGTTGAACAGATGAAAATGGTTGACCGTCCGATCCTTTGCTCGCTCTGCGATGTTGGTTCAAGAATGTTTTGGAACAAGGGATATGAGCCGGATTACGAATGGCGGGATGTTTTACAGCATCCTTCGATCCATTTAACCAAGCAAATTTCAGATATGATCATTGAATTGTATTTGAAACATGAAGTAAATGAAGCGTATGTTATTTATACCGAGTATAGTTCCTCTTCCGATCAGCAAGTGGTGGTGCGCCGCTTTTTGCCATTGCTCCGCCGTGATTTTCTTGATTTGGAATATGAATGGAACTATACAACGCAACCGCTTTTTGAACCGTCTGTTGCGGAAGTCTTTGACTATATTGTTCCGCATTATCTGACCTATTTTCTTTATGATATCTTGCTTCAAGCACAATCTTCGGAGGATTCTGCAAGGATGACGGCAATGCAAAAGGCAACCGAAAATGCTGATGAAATGTTGAAAAAACTATCCCTGCAAATCAGCGCTGTGCGCCAAATGAACATTACAAATGAAATCACTGAAATTGCCGCCGCCGGAGAGCTGTCCGGTGCCGTATAAGGGAGGGAAATTGCCTTGGACGAAAAAAAATATGTCGGAATAATTATTCGTATTTCCGGTCCGGTCATTGATGTACGCTTTGAGACGGGGAAAGAACCTCCGCTGGATTCTCTTTTAACGGTCGACAATTTTGAAATGCATATGGAAGTTTCCCAACAGTTGGGGGAAGGTGTTGTGCGGTGTATTGCTTTGGAAGCGACGGAAGGTCTTTATTGCGGGTTATCCGTTTACAGTGACGGCATCGGAATCCGTGTGCCGGTGGGTGAAGCGTTGATTGGGCGTGCAATTGATGTTTTGGGTCGTCCGATTGACGGATTGGGACCGATTTCCTGTGATAAATCTCTGCCGATCCACCGAAAAGCGCCGAATTTTTTGGAACAAAAACCTGCAACTGAAATTTTAGAAACCGGTGTAAAAGTTTTGGATTTGTTGGTACCCTATACCAAGGGCGGTAAAATCGGCTTATTTGGCGGTGCCGGTGTCGGAAAAACGGTTTTAATTATGGAAATGATCCATAATATTGCTACGAATCACGGCGGTTATTCGGTTTTTACCGGTGTAGGAGAACGGAGCCGTGAAGGCAATGAACTTCTTTCCGATATGACCGAAAGCGGTGTGATTCATAAAACTGTTTTAGCATTCGGGCAGATGAATGAGCCGTCCGGAAGCCGTATGCGTGTTGCTATGACGGGTCTGACCGTTGCCGAATATCTTCGCGATGAAAAAAAACAGGATGTTTTACTGTTTATTGACAATATTTACCGTTTTGTTCAGGCGGGAAACGAAGTCAGTGCGTTATTAGGACGATTGCCGAGTGCGGTTGGATATCAACCGACCTTGGCAAATGAATTGGGAGAATTAGAGGAACGGATCGCCTCCACTAAAGACGGTTCCATTACTTCTATTCAAGCGGTCTATGTGCCGGCTGATGATCTGACCGATCCGGCACCTGCTTCTATTTTCACCCATTTGGACGCAACAACGGTTTTATCCCGCAGTATTGCCGAGCAGGGCATTTATCCTGCCGTGAATCCGCTGGAATCGACCAGTCGCGCCTTAGAACCGGAAGTGGTCGGGGAATTGCATTACCGTGTGGCACGGCAGGTGCAGGAATGCTTGCAACGGTATCAGGATCTAAAAGATATCATTGCAATTCTTGGCATGGAAGAACTTTCGGAAGAGGATCGCCTGATTGTTTACCGCGCGCGAAAAATCCAGAATTTCTTATCTCAACCGATGAGCGTGGCGGAAGCCTTTACAGGTATCCCCGGTAAATTTGTTCGTTTAAAAGACACGATCGAAGGATTTCGTCAGATTGTCGATGGCGAAGCCGATGATCTGCCGGAGCTGGCATTTTCGATGGTCGGTACTATTGACGAGGCGCGGCAAAAGGCTGAAACATTAGAATCATAGAAAGGTGGATGACGGTGCGGGAATTTTTATTGGAAATCATGACGCCCGAACGCTTTTTCTTCCAAGGGTATGCCGAAATGCTTG
>JAFWUH010000081.1 GCA_017524165.1 Clostridia bacterium
AAATCGGGCACTCTGCAGGCGCTTCTTCCCCTTCATAAACATATCCGCAAACCAAACATACAAATTTTTTCATTTTCATTTCCTCCGTTTTTTTACCTCAAAATCAATCATGATTCTTGCTTTGATTGTAATCTGCTCTTCCCTATTTGTCAAGCATTTTTTCTTGACATTTTTTTTAAAAAAGATTATCATAGAAACGAAAAATAAAAGAGGGATCGTTCAAGCATGAATACAAAAAACATATCAGACTCCGTCATTCGCCGATTGCCGCGATATTACCGCTTTTTAGGGGACCTGCAGGCCGGCGGCATGACGCGGATTTCCTCCCGTGAATTGTCCGAGCGCATGGGATTGACCGCCAGTCAGATCCGTCAGGATCTGAACTGTTTCGGCGGGTTCGGTCAACAGGGTTACGGTTATAATATTCAACTGTTACAGCATGAGATCGAGCATATTTTAGGCATAGACAAACCGCAAAATGCTATTTTGATCGGCGTCGGCAATCTTGGTCGCGCGATTGCACAACACATTAATTTTGAAAGCCGCGGGTTTTCGCTCATCGGCATTTTTGATCAACGGGAATCCCTGGTCGGTCAAATGGTGCGTAATTTGCCGATTCGCAATATCACATCGTTGGATGAATTCTGTCGGGAAAATTTGCCGACCGCCGCCATTCTCTGTATCCCGAAAGAGGCGGCAGAAGTCCTTGCCAAGCAGATGGTTCCGTTAGGTATCCGCGGATTTTGGAATTTCAGCCACTATGATCTTTCCTTAAATTATCCGGGCGTCATTGTGGAAAACATGCATTTCGGAGATAGCTTGATGACGCTTTCCTATCGCTTGCATAACAGCGAATAAAAACTGCGCACCGTCTTGCCTTTTCGGGCAAAACGGTGCGTTTTTTATTTTTGCTGATCCAACGGCAACGCATAGCTATCCGCAAATTGTGCCAAAAACAGATTCACTTCCGGGAGATCCATTTGTTCCAGTGCGGCGCGAGTACTTTGTTCCGCCACCTCAAATTCCCGGTTTCCCATATTTCGTTCCTCTATACACTTGATCAATGCCGAAAGCTTGTCCGCCGCCTTGATGAGTTGCGCCGTCTCCCGATCAGGTCGAAACAACGGCTCATAATCCGGTTTTATGTCATCCGGCAACAATGCCAAAATTCGATCTTCCGCCAAATGCTCGATGGCTTTATAGGCATTTTTCAGTTCTTCATTATGATATTTTATGGGTGTCGGCAGATCCCCGGTGATTATTTCCGAGGCATCGTGAAATAATGCGGCGGCAGCTACCCTGTCGGCATTGACCGAACCGCCAAACCGTTCATTACGAAGAACCGCCAGTGCATGTGCAATTACGGCGGTTTCAAAGCTGTGTTCACACAGGTTTTCCGATTTCGTGTTGCGCATCAGACCCCAGCGATGAATGTTCTTCATGCGGGACAACATGGCAAAAAAATGATACTGATCTTCTGTACGCATAATTCTTCTCCGTTCTCTGCTTCCTATTGAATATTATATCCATTCTTGGTATAATAGCAATAGGGTATTTTTTAAAAGGTGTGGTTGGATGAATTTTTCTGAGATTAAACGGCAAACCTTATTGCCGCAGAGGGAGCGGCGCTTGGCAACATTTTTGATTGCTTTGGGCGTTGCGGCGGCATTGTTTGTTCCCTATATGATTTTAAGCGAAGGGTATTTCACCTTTTTCGGTGATTTTAATGTGCAGCAAATTCCCTTTTATCAAATGTGCCATGCGGCGGTCAAGCGGGGAGATATTGGTTGGAATTGGCTGACTGATTTAGGGGCGAATTTTGTCGGTTCCTATAGTTTTTATCTGCTCGGCAGTCCCTTCTTCTGGCTGACCGTTCCGTTTCCGAATTGGTTTGTTCCTTATCTGATGGGTCCTTTGCTGATTTTAAAATTTGCTTGTGCCGCGCTGACTTCCTACTGTTATATCCGGCGGTTTACCAAGACCCCCGCCGCCGCGCAGTTGGGCGGATTATTGTATGCTTTTTCAGGCTTTTCGATTTATAATATTTTTTTCAACCATTTTCATGAGCCGTTGATTTTCTTTCCCCTACTCCTGCTGGCATTAGAACTGCTGTTGACCGAAAACCGCCGCGGTGTATTTGCCGTCGCCGTTGCCGTTTGCGCGATCACGAACTATTTTTTCTTTTTCGTGAAGGTTGTGGCCCTCTCCAGGGATGTAAGAGTTCACTTCCTT
>JAFWUH010000082.1 GCA_017524165.1 Clostridia bacterium
ACGATATTCATTTAAATTTGTATTATACAAGACATTCAAAACCGGAATGCCCATTACAAATCCGACTGCCATTGTTACTATCGTGAATATTAAAATCCATATATAAAGCCATTTGATAGTTTTTCCAAATCCGATATAATCTTTGGTTGCCCATTTTTCAGAAAGTGATACAAGTTGAGGTCTGAAAATAAACAAGCTTAGCAGATTTATAAAAAAAGCCGGCATAGCCAAAAACCCATAATGGGACTGATCCACCTCGGTCAAATAGTCATTTATAGCATATTTGGGTGCATTAAAAGCAAATTGAGTAATAAAAACGGAAATAAACAGTGGAAGTGTTTCAAAAAACAGTCTTTTTTGATTTGTTAACCGAAAACAAGGTCTGATGTCAGAAAAAACTCCGGAAAAAGGTATATCATAAAATATAATCCATAAAGCAACCACAATAACCATAGAAATGACCGACCATATCAAGTTCTTTGTAATTACCAAAAAAGCAGTAAAAAAAACGGCCGCAAGCAATGTAGTGCATCCTAAACTTATCCCCGCAAGAAACAGATAATTATTTCGATGCATATTTCCTTGCAAGACATCTGAAATTGAAAGCATTATCATATACAAGCATAAAAGTAAAGTTAATGATGCTTTTATCCCATTGAACCCATTTATATAAACAAAAATGATACTTGAAAACAACATTAGCAATATAGTAACTACACGAAAAGCGGTAAAATCAGAAAAAGAAAACTCATTTTTTACATCAGTAACTTGAATGTTACGCATTTCAAAGGTTGCTACGGTATACATCATCTGTGCTGTTGTAAAGGACAGCGAAAAAATCCCTGCCTGTGCCTCCCCAGACATGTGACTGACAACGATCAAGAGAATAACCGATACCGCCGAATTCGTCATGCTGCCAAAAATATTAAAAAGATAATCTTTCTTAACGGATTGCTTTGGCAGTTCATAACGCAGTGTTTTCATAGGGCACTCCTTGGTAACATAATTCCTTAATACTTTACCATAAAACACCTTATATTTCAATACTTTTTTGCAATTATCAATGAATGGATATCAGAATTGTTTCTATGCAATTTATTCTTTACAAGAATAAAAAAATAAGCAGGACAGGGAACCGTCCCGGTATGCAAATAGTTGCCGTTATCTTGATATGTTGCTTGGGAAACGATGGATTCAGAGATTTTTTCGTCAATAAAGAATCTGTTTGTTGCCGCGCCCTTGCCGGTGAAAATTAAATCTCCGCCGTTGTCCAAGTTCCAATTCGCAACATCCAACGCCAATAGCTCATCGGATTTCGCAGGACAGGGAACCGTCCCCTGTCCTACCCGATTTCCTTGCAAAGACCATGCGACTCTGTTTCCGCCCTTTTCCATCGTGACAAGGTTACTGTCATTACTTTTTTCCGAAAACGAAGCGCTGAAACTATTGCTCTTGTTCTTGTATACTTTTTTTGTTTGCGGCAACGTCGGTAACCTTCACAAAACGATTGTCAATATCTTGCATATTCCCTTCGCTGTCCGCAAAAATGAACAGGCTGACTATACTGTGCAACCGTTATACTGCCGTCATCCATCAGAAAATACTTTTCATTCAGCGTTCTCTTTTTGCAAAGTTCGCCGATAATTTCCGGTTCGTGCTCTGTCTTAATTTCAGTATCCGTGCTTTCCATGACACTGCCCGCATTGGCATAAGATTCTTCCGCAAATACAGTTACACTTGGAACAACCGTTTCCAACATCAGCGCCGATAAAATAACTGCTATTACTTTCAGTAAGAAATGATTGGTCTTTGTGTAGATCATATTCCCCGCATTGCCTCCCAAAATCTTTATATGTTAAATATAACACCTATTTCAGCGAATGTAAATTCTTGGGAAAAGCCCCTAAAGCGCAGTAAACCCATTGTCTATACTTCTTCTCCAAACCAAGCTTGAAAGAATGATTCTGATTGGGTCAGGTCTTGCCGGGAACACAAAAGCCGAAAGAAAAACGGCCGAGTCCTGAGACTCTGCCGTTCTGCGTATGATGACCTCGATATTACAACTGATTCTGTGTTTCTGTATACGGAAGAAGTGCAATTTCAAGGTTTCCGTTTTTGGTGCGGAGTTCATCTATAAACGCTTTTTCTTCCGCCGGATTTTTCAGTTGAACCTTAAAGGAAAGTCGAAACATACTACCCATTCCGGTTGTTTTGACGCCTGCATTTTCATATTTTTTCAAATAATGAGCAAAAATATCGTCAAAAGTTCCATTATATTCCAGCGATTCCGGAATTGTGATCCGAAGCAGTTGATCCGCCGCCATGCTTTTATGTTCAAACAGGGAGACGAGACTGAGCAGAAGAAACAACACCGAAAGCCCGAGGAGAATCACAACGCCGTAGCCGATATAACCCATACCAAAGGCGATACCGGAACCCATCGCCACCAAAATTGCGGCGATTTCGTCGGCACTGCCTTGTGCCGAGCGGAAGCGAATCAAACTGAACGCACCGCCGATGGCAACACCGGCGCCGATATTACCGTTCACAAAGGTGATAACTGCGGCGACGATAAATGGGATCAAGGCTGTAACGATAAAAAACCGTTTGGTTGAGCGGATGCGAAAGCTCATGATCCAGGAATACAAAAACCCTGTTACAAGCGAAACCCCTGCCATGATAAAGAACTGCGACGGGGTAACTACGGAAGAATAAATAGAATCAAACATCATGAAAACTCCTTTGATTAGATAATTTGTGCCTTGATCAGTTGTTGTCTGTAAGCTTCGCCGTATTTTGAAAAACTTGCCTTTGCAATTTTCCCTATTGAAAGAATTTCAGCCAGCCATAACGGCATCGCCTGCTGAACCTTAACTTCCAGTATCGTCCATCCCGGATCCAGAAGCGAGACACCGTCCATAGATTTTGTCAGCGTTAAGTCTTTTGTGCGATAGCGGGGATTTTCGTCAATTGTAAGGCGAAGATCGCCATCCGGTTCAAAATATGCGGTGCGGTCATATATGATAAGGCACGCGGGCACAAGCGTTTTATAATAATCCCGAAATGTTTTAATTTCGTTATTGATCTGACCTCCGGCGCATATATCGCCCTCTCCTGAAAAGAATTTATGAACGAGCGGGATCGTGGTTTCTACCCGGCGCTTATATACAATTCCATACGCCTTTCGTTTGAGTTCCAAAAAGACCGGTGATTCCGTGGTTGCCAATCCGTAGGAACGAAGACGGATTTTTTCTTTGAACAGCGGCTTTTCGACGCTGGTGCGAATCAGCCGGTAGGTCGGCGTGTCATAGTACAATGAAGCAATGGAAGTTTTACCGTATTGATCGACCTGCATACGACCTTTGAGTCGTTCGCGGAGAAAATCGGTCTGTTCAGCGTTCAGCAGATATTTCAGCTCATAACGCTTCATTACAGTTATTGCCAAAAGTGCCACCCCCGCCGTCAAAGTGTAATGCGCAATGTAAATATCCCGTTAGAAACTGCCGCCGTTGCGCGTCCGCTGTGCGACTTAACGATTTCTTTTACATAAGATAGTCCAAGCCCTGCGCTGTCTTCTGACGCATTTTCCAGTTTGGTGAAACGGTCAAAGATCTGATAGACAGACCCGTCGGTCAAATCTGTATCATTTTGGGTTTCCAATATGATATAACCGTTTTCTTGTTTTAGACGAAAAGAAACTTTAGTCAAGGAATATTTCAACGCATTTTCAATGAGTTCCCCGATCAATTTGTTGATTGTTTCCGGATCGGCGGAAAGTGTGATGTTCGGCGTGATATCCGTCGTCAGCGCCAGTCCGCGTGAAGTAAAACTCTCTGCACGACTGTCAAGTGCGGCGCACAGGTATTCCGAGACAGGGATTTCGATCCTTTCTGTGTCGCAGTCATCCAATATACCTATTGTTTCGAGCTTATCGACCAGCTCGTTTAATTTGCTGATTTGACGGCGGGTAGAACGGGTTTCGTCATCGGGACCGTATTTTCGTTCCGCGAGTTCGGTGTTTCCGCTGATCACCGTAAGCGGAAGACGAAATTCCTTATTGGCGCTTTTGATAAAGTTTTTCTGCTTTCTGTCCGCCTCTTCAATGGGCGCATAAATGATCCTGCCGATACCGAGCAAGACAAACCAACCGATCACCAAGCAAAGCGCCTCTCCAACTACAGAGATAATCAAAATCCGGAAAGACGGAAGCAGTTCACGCCCCTGATCAATCACCGTCACATAGGTGATATCGCCTTTTTTATAAACGCGATAGCGGTAGGTGCCTCTCGTCCAGCCGGTCTTTTCCTTCCAAAGTGCAGACGCCCATTCCTGCGCCTCGTCTTCCGTTACTGCCGAAATATTCAAGGCTACCGTTTCGACCTTGCTTCCCTTTTCGGCAAAAGAAATCGTAAAATAGCGAAGCGATGCGTTCATTTCCGGGGATTCAGGACCCATCGGTCCCATCCTGAAGTCTTTATTTTTTTGTCCCGGAGGCATCCGATCCGGCATTTTTTCGCCCACATTAAAGTCTCCCTGGCGATCCGCGAGCATCTGCGTAATTTCATCGGCATCACCCGCTGCCATGGTAAAGTTAATACTGTTAATTACCGTAAGCAAAACGGTTAAAAGGACAAAGATCACGAAAATCGCGTATAATCTGAATTTCTTTTCGGCTTTATTCATTTTCGGTCACCATTTCAAATCCTTTCTGTGATTTATACTGAATTCTTGTCTTCAAGCCGGTCTTTGCCAATTTGATGTTCAGCGCACTGATCGACGCGCCGTAATCTGTCGTAACGGTTTCACCGTTGGAAAGAGCCCGCAGAACATAGATCTCTCCGGCGGTCAAGCGGAGACCGCCGGTCATTTGGTATTTCGGTACATCCACTTCAATTGTACCGATTTGAAGGTGTTCATCTGATAAAACATTTTTCAGGATATTGCTGATCTCAGCGCTGATTTTTTCAGGCGTAAAAGGATAGGATAAATGTGCATTCGGCAAGGGAGTCTTTGTCAATTCGTGCGCGCTGATCGGTCTATCTGTGAGGATCATCACCGGAATCCCCTTGTTCTGAATCCGCGTGACCAGCTTTTCATGATCCATGCGCGGGATGTTTTTGTCCAGGATTGCAATGTCAAACGGTTCGGTTGCCAAAAGAGACGCCACCTGTGTTCCGTCAAATGCCGTAACAACTTCCGTAAGATCATCTTGAAGAATTTTACTGTAGCACTCAAGCAGATCCCTGTCCGGTGCTGCAAAAAGTATTCTCATCAATCGTTTCTCCTTTGAGAAAAATTAAGCGGTTACCGAAACATCGCTGTAACAGGATGTACCGCCGTACGCGTTGGCGTTGTTAAAGGTATAGGAAGTACCGTTGATTTGAACGGTATGGCTTCCCGAAGCGTGCAACGACAGCGAATAGGACTTTACATTGCCGCCGGTGCCGACCCTTCCGTATCCCAAGACAATCAATGTGCCTCCTGACACGCTGATCTGACCGTCCGCGTCTATCGCCGCCGCCATCTGACTGCGCGGGCCTCTTGTGATAACGACACCGCCGGTTTGCGTGTAGCTTCCGTTGCTGTCAATACCGTCGGTATCGCCATTGGGCGAGACCGTAACATCAAGATAACCGCCGGTGACATTGACTGTCGGGGTCGAATTGCCTTTGCAGGCGTTTACGCCGTCATCGTTTGCCGACACATACGCTTTACCGCCGGACACATTTATGACATTTGCTTCCAGTCCCTCATAAGCGCTGTCGATCGTTACGGTGCCCCCGGAAATATTCAACACTTGATCCGCATGGATGCCGTCCGCGCCGGAGACTGTCTGTTGACCGCCCCAACCGCCGGGTCCCTTCCGACCGCCTGCCGTTTTGTTTTGGGGCGCGTAAACGCTCATGGTGACCGTGCCGCCGGAAATATTGACCGTCCCTTTGCCTTGGGTGCCGTCCTCCAAAGCGGTGCCGTAGTCGGCATGAAGACCGTCATCATAACTTTGAATGGTTATACTGCCGTTTTGAATATTCAACTCATTCTGTACCTTAACGCCCTTATACGAGGAAGTCGAAGCATTCGACGCTGTATAGCCGCTGTATGATCCCGTATAAAGAACTATGGTTGGCGCCGTACCGTCTTCCCCTGTTGTCATCTCAAAGTTGTGCGCCGCCTGAAAAGCGTCGCCTGCGGCATAAACGGTGACTGCACCGCCTGAAATCGTAATATCTCCTCTGGTGACTCCGTTTTTGTTTACATCGGTATTTTGGGTTTTGACGCCGTCTCCGTTGGTGGAAATTGCAACAACGGTGCCGCTTTCCACCGTTACGGAATCATTACCCTTCAGTGCGTTATTGTAAGCGGAAGTTTTTAACGAAAGATTCTGTACCGTCAAATCTTTTGTCGTATGGATCCCGTTGTTGTATGCCGCGTTCACTACCAAGGTGCCGCTGCCTTTGATCTTCAGGTCACAAGTTGCATAGATCGCGCCTTCGCCCTGATTTGCGTCATCAGCCGTTTTCGTATTCCGTGTATCATTGATAACATTTTCTGTCCCTTTTTTGGCAGAAATATCAACCTTTCCCGCCGAAAGGACTTTGATCGGCGAATCACTTCCGTAAGTAACGGTCGCGCCTGAAAGCTCTATCGTCACTTCGTCGTTTTCGCCGGCTTCAACCAGTACCTGTTTGGTGAGAAGTCCCGACAAGGTATAGGTGCCGGCAGAAGTGATTTTGTAAACATCGCCGGTATTGCTGAAGGTACCGTCTTCCGAAGTTAGTGAAAATGTATCTGTTGTTTCCTTGGCGGTGACGCTTTGATCCGTAACCGCTTCCGCGGAAGCAGATACAGACGGATTTGGGGATGTCCCGGATCGGTCGGATTCGGTTTTATCGGCTGTTCCGCAAGCCGTGAGCGCCACGGCAAGGATCAGCGTAAGGGTGATTGCAAGTATCTTTTTCATAGCTGATATCTCCTTTTTCTGTCATACTCTTAACAACAACAATCCTCATCTGTTGTTGATGTTTGTATCGTAACAGATGAGGATTGAAAAAAGATTGAATTTTTTAAATTTTTTGAAAAAGTCAATGAAAATGCCAAACTTTACAGCAAGCACCTGTCTGAACGACTTCAAGATACCTTCTGCATCCTTTGTTTTGCTTTTCAGATTGTCATCCGAACCGATTGCTTCCCTTTAAAAATCAACAGTAAAACAAATCGTGTCGCCGGCATAAGAAACCTTCATTTTCCCTTTCATGCGTTCCACGATTTCCTTTGCCATCGAAAGTCCTATGCCGAAGCCGCTTTTCTCTGAATTATGGGATTCATCTTTCCGGTAAAAACGCTCAAAAAACTTTGCGGTATCGGTATTTTTGCCCTCCGCATAGGTATTTGAAACCGAAATATGCGCACCTTTGGCGCGAGAAGTCTTTTCAAGACAAACAACAATCTTACCGTTGTCATCACAGTATTTCACCGCGTTATCGACCAGTACCGATAAGACATGTCCCATGCTTCGTTGATCACACTTAAGGTGTACATCCGGAGTTATTTCGGTTGACAGCGTTTTCCCGGCGCTTTCCGCCACGCTTCTGAACGATTCCGCTGTTTCGGCAACAATTTCAGATATATTGAGCTCTGTTAAATTTTCTTCTTTGATCTCATCCGCCCGGGTCAGAACGACCAAATCTTCGATCAGCGTCTGCAATCGCGTGATTTGTCTGCGAGTACTGTCCGTCCACTTGGTTTTACCGCTTATGATTTCTGTCATTTCGGTATTTGCAGAAATCACCGCAAGCGGCGTTTTCAGTTCGTGGCTTGCATTGGTAACAAACCGCTTTTGTCTCTCATCGTTTTCAATAAACGGTCTTATCAGCTTCTTGGAAAAACGAAGAATGACAACAATATAAAGAATCAGTACCAAAAACCACAATCCCGCCATATACATCATGGTCAGGTGCTGCATGGCATAACGACTGGTGCTGTCCAACAATACCAAAGCAACATCGCCATTTTCAGCTGTCTGCTTCCGAAAGCGGAATATCCGTTCTCCCTCGATATCAATGCGACCGCTGTCTTTATCGCTTCTATATGCCTGCGCAATGACTGAATCAATTTTATCCCGCGGCATTGCAATATGCATCACAGAAACATCCACACCGTTATTGCTTTTGACAGCCGTTAAGAACCGTGTTTCATAAGCAGACTCTTCCTTTAGTGCCAGAAATCTTTCCTGCCCTGCATCAAACTCAAAGCGTTCCGGCAGATCACCGTTATTATCGAGTATTATTTTCATCAGCACATCGGTCTGCCGACCGATCACGCCGGAGGTGATGCCGTACACGATACCGGTAACTGTCATGACAACCAAAAAAAGTACCAATGCAGATCCCCATATAAATTGGCGTTGTAGCTTTTTAAACATCTTTAACCTCCGTAATGCGGTAACCGCTTGCATCGGATATCTGAATTGCCGCATTGGCTTTGACTGACTGCAGTTTTGCGTTCAGAAAAGAGATATACATCCAAACAATATCCGCCGATGCATCTTCCCCTGTCCATACCTCCGAAAGCAGTTCAGATACTGTCATATCTTTATCGGTATTGGAAAGCAGACAGCAAAGCAGTCGCACTTCCTTTTGTGACAAAGCAATCGAATTATGCGCCCGAAGTTCGGACGATTCTGTATCAAGCTCCAGATTACCGAAGGTAAAGGTTCGCGTTTTATAATCCCGTTTCCTACGGTAAAGTGCCCGCAGTCTTGCGTTGAGCTCTTCCATGGCAAACGGTTTTGTCAAATAATCGTCCGCACCGGCATCCAAACCTTCTACACGGTCTGAAACTTCCGCTTTTGCCGTCAAAAATATTGCCGGGACCGTATTGCCGGTTTCACGGATTTTTCGCATGGCGGCAATCCCGTCCATAACCGGCATCATGATATCCATAACGACGGCATCATAGGCGTCTCGCGCAAGTTTCTCAACCGCCGCCGCTCCGTTTGGTACCGCGTCGACCAGATAGCCTTGAAATTCAAGGTAGTCCTGAACGACCTCTCTCAGATCATTTTCATCTTCCGCAAGTAAAACCTTCATAAACGCCTCCGCTTTGTCCCCTGATGATCTTCCGCAAGGTCTGCATAGATACATCGCAAGCTGCCAATTCATTGGCGCAGCGATGCAATTCTTGGACGATCAAATCTTGATTTTTAATATTCCTTTTGTATTTTAACTCATGTTCAAGCGCCGCCCAGGTATCCATCGCAATGGTGCGCAGTTGAACCTCTATAAAAAAGTGACCGGGGGTATTTCCGTCCACATCCGGCGCGTCGGTTATCCTATCCAAAACCATATGATAACTCCGATACCCGTTTGGTTTGGCATTTTGAATATAGTCTTTTTCCCGAACGACGGTACAACCTGGAATAGATTTAATTAACGCGATATTCTCATAAATATCATCAATGAACAGGCAGACAATACGAAGTCCGATCGCATCCGTAACGCTTCGCAAAGCGTGGTATGTTGTTGCTTCCAGTCCTTTTTTTTCCAATTTTTCGAGCATGCTTTCCGGACTTTTGATACGACAGCAAAGATGTTCAAACAGTTTTTCTCCGGTTTCTTCTTCGTGCTTTCGGCTGTTTGCCTCTATTGTTTTTGCGAGATCGTTCATGATCCCGGTCATGGCATTGTAATATTTACCGTAAATACTCATTTGATCTGCTTCCTCACAAAAGACTTTTTACTTCTCATTTTTCTTTTTCGGCAGCGAAACGGTAAATTGGACTCTGCCGTTATGAAATGCCGCATAGATCCGACCGTCGTGCGCTTCGGTCACCGCCTGCGCAATCGAGAGTCCAAGCCCGTAATGCGATTCCCCTGCGGTACGCGCCTCATCTGTGCGGTAGAAGCGGTCAAACAGATGCGTCAACTGTTCCTCACTTAACGCTTTAGCATCATTGGATACTTCGAGCACCGCGGCATGATGTTCACTGTAAAGAGACAGTCCGATGGTCTCCCCCGTTCCGTGCTCAAGCGCGTTGTCCAGCAGGATCGCAACCAGTTGACGAAGCTGATTCGGGTTACCTTCAACGGTCAACCCGTCTTCAATATCCGCCTTTATTTGTTTTCCCTTTTCAAAAGCAAGCGTTTCCAACGGCAGAACTTCCCCGCTGACCAGCTTGGAAAAATCAAGAGTTTCTTTCGGCATTTCTCCGTTCTCAGTCTTGGAGAGGAATAAAAGCTGTTTTACAAGTTCTGACATCCGTTCGTTTTCATAGTCAATGTTGTCCAGCCATTCGTTGTCCCCGATTTCGCGTCGAAGCAGTTCGCTGTTCGCCGAAATAACTGCAACTGGCGTTTTCAACTCGTGCCCGGCGTCGGAAACAAACCGTTTTTGGCGTTTATCGTTTTCTTCCAGCGGGCGAACGATCCGGCGGGCAATAAATATGGAAATTACAAATAGCGCAACCGATGCCGACAAACCGATAATCAGCATCTGACGGATCAGCGTTTCCTGATGACTGTCGTTGATCGTTCGGTCGATCATCGCGACCAGGGTGTATTCCTCCCGTTGCTCCACAAGATATGTCATATTTCCCGTCTTGCCGCTTTGCTTACCTTTTTTTAAAATAGCAGATGCCGTTTTCAGTAAAGAATCCGCACTTTGAAGTTCATTGTTACCATTGTTCACCTTGAGGACTTCTCCGTCTTGCGCGTATGCTACCGCGTAAAATGTCGAAAGCCGGAACGCCGGATCATCTTTCCCCGGTCTGTCCTCATGCAGTTCGCGCGGTTCATTCGCTTGTCCCGGTCTGAAATCGGGCGCTCCGTCGGGTCTCGTTTCCCGATCTTGAAGCAGCGGTTGTTCTTCCAGCGAAAACCTTTCAACATATGTACGCAACATTTCACGGCTCTCGCGATCCAATACAGCACGATTTGTAAGATATATTGTTGTTAAAGTAACCGTCATTAAAGCAAACAATGAAAAAACTACCGTAAAAACAATTTTTCTTCTGGTTCTATGAAACATCCCGGCACCTCAATTCATATCCTATTCCACGCAATGCTTTGATCTCGCATCCGGATTCTACAAATGCCAGCTTTTTCCGTACAAAAGACATATAAACTTCGACATTATTATATTCCGAATCACTGTCATAACCCCAAACCTTTAACGCGATCTGTTCACGGGTAAGGACTTGACCTCCATTGGCAATGAGATATTCCAAAATATGAAGCTCCTTTTCTCCGAGGCGAACGCTCTGTCCGTTTTTACATTTCAGCAGGGCGTTCTTCACATCGAGCGTCAAATCTTCAAACGAAAGGCTTCCGTCATTTGTCGGCAGATTACGGCGGCTGAGTGCTCGAAGTCTGGCAAGCAGTTCCTTTGTCATAAACGGTTTGGTTAAATAATCGTCTGCACCGCTGTCAAGCCCTTCGACCTTGTCATCCAACTCGCTCTTTGCAGTCAGCATCAAAATCGGCGTGCGGATCCCCCCGGCGCGCGCTTTTTTTGCCACTTGAAATCCGTTCATTCCCGGCATCATTACATCCAATACAATCAGATCATAAACTCCGCTTTCTATTTCATCAAGCGCGTCTTCGCCGTTATCTACGGAGGTGACCTCATACCCCTCCTGCCGCATGATTTCACATAGCGCCCGGTTCATTCTTTTTTCGTCTTCAGCAAGCAAAACCTTCATTTCTATCATCCTCCGACTTTCCTTACAAACTACATTCTACACCTAAAGCTTGAAAAAAGATTGAATCACATTTGCATCAGATTTTAAAAACCGTTGCTCAACCGGTTTCATCATCTTGGGGAACAGTAAAAATAGATGTAGGCGATTTAAACAGTGATTTGCTTTTTTTATGTTTCATAGGGAATGGCGAAAACCCTAGTCTTGTACACTCATCAATCGCTGTTCACTGATACAGATGTTTGTTGTATCTTAAGGCATCTCCTCTTAAACAATGAGACGGTACTTCTTTTACATCTATTTGTACCTTTTCTCTCGGTATCATCAATTCCGGATACCGTCGCTCTGTTTTTCTTGACGGTTTCTTCTTCCTTTGGGTTGTCCGTCCTATTCGCTTTGCAGCATATACCATACCACTAAAACTTCTAGTATAATGCCGTTTTATTAACTCGTCATAAACGCCGTCCCAACCGTATCTGGCGTAATACTTCTTAAACGCTTTCTTTATCTTTCGTTCTTCGGATTTTGTATGCCTATTGGGATTACTCTGCGGACGATGTGATCTTTCGCACAGTGATTGCCATGTTTCTCCATCATAGCGTAAGCACCGCCTTTTTACGCTTGAAAGACTCACTCCATATTGTCTGCTCGCTGCACTTTTTCCGTTTCTTAACACATATTCATTCAACATAATTCATAATCATTTCGAACAGCGTGTGTTGCATTACGCAGAAAAGGAACCCCACCATCATTCTTGACCGTATGGTTCCTTTTCTATTTATTAAGCGTTATCCTTCTTTTTCTTGGATATTCCAATTACTGCCAACAGAGTTATACTGCTGATGATCGCAATTGCTTTCCATACATTGACAAGTCTGCTTATACCGGTTTTCGGAGAAATCGGACGAACGGGTGTCTCGGTTTTCGGAGTTTCCTCCGGAATTTCAATCGGTTCCGGAATTGGAATCCACTTTGCATAAACGGTTGTATTTCCATCCAGAACAATCAAATCGTCTTCCACAGGGACGGTGAGGTTGCTGTCATAGAACCATCCGTCGAAAGTATATCCCGCTTTGGTGGGATGGAAGAATGAAAGGTTAAGAACAAAACCTTCCGGCAAGGAAAGATCATCGAAACAGGTACCGTCGTTGGTATCAAAAGAAAGCACACAGTTGGAATCGTTTTCAGACTGGTTTTCGTGAATCGGACGCCAAACCGCCGTTAGGATGACATCGCGAGGCGGCATCAGGAAAGAAACTGTCGGCTTGAAAGCCTGTGCCGGGGTGAGTTTAACGCCGTTTGCAAGCCACTGTACAAATTCATAGCCGTCTTTTTCGCCGGCTTTCACCGTGACTTTTGCACCGGCTTGATACATACCGGCACCCATGTCATTCGGTTGGTTGGAACCGAGAACATCGACATTATATTTGTTGCCGGGGAAAGGGTCATGATCAAACTGTACCACAATGGAGTGGGGCTTCATGACTTTTTCAAATACATAGGTGCCGCTGGAATATACCTGCGGATATAGGTTTCTTGGAAGAAGCTTTCCGTCTACATAGACGGCGCTGATATAGTCGCCCGCGGCAGGGGTAAATTTATATTCTTTGGTTGTGCGAAGCCGCATACGGGTTTCGCCTTTGTTGGTGATAGTGCCTTTTCCGGTGCTTTGCGGACTGATATAGGCGTAGATGGCCGGAACGGTTGTTTCATACAAACGCTCGGCAATATAGTTGTGACCTGGTTCCAACGGATGCGGGTCATAAACGCCACTGGTCGGGGTATCGCTGATATCCGTCCAGACAATATTATACTTTTCAGCCAACTCGGCCACAACATTGTTCAAATCTTTATAAAGATCTTTCATGCCGGGACCCATCAATAAAACAGCCAGTGGATAGGTCGTATCATTCAGTATTTTCTTGATTTCATCTTCCGAAAGGTTCGTTTTAGTTTGCAGTTCAGTCAACAGATCGCTCAATTCGGCAGCCGTGACATTTTGACGGTGAAGAATTTGATTATCCGAAAGGTTTTGCTGATAGTCTTCCGGACTGCCATAAATAGCTTTTAACAAAGTAATTACAAGCTTCATGTCTTCAGAGACACCCTGCGCCAAGCTTCCGTCTTGCAGTTTAGACGCCATCATGTGCAAATAGTTTTCGATGCCGAAAGGATTGAAGTGACCGATAAGAACCAATTCGCCGTTTGCCGGTTTTAATTCACTCACACGCTGAATGATTTTTTCCATTGTCTCGCGGTATTGCACAATGGTTTCCGCAAAATACTTGTTGATACTTTCCGCAGAATAGTGTTTTAAAATGGCAATAATATCCTCTCGATTGATCAAACGATCGGATTCGGTTTCCGCTCCGTTTGAATCATCTCCGTTACCGTTTCCCGCTTGAGAGGAGGAGCCGCTTTGACTGGAGAAAAGTCTGCCTTCAAAAGAGTGCACGATCGGCTCAATAAACTCTGTTGATATGTCCAGCATCAAAGCAATCGATATTATACCCAACAGATCGCCGATGTTTGTTCCGGTTTGCAACTGGTAGGGCATGAAGGTCTGAAAAATATCATTGCCGCCGATCGCAATTGCGTTCAAATCACCTTGTGCAATTTTATCGGTAATCATTTTATAGAAGTACTTTGTGAATTTCGGACTGGGCACAGCAACACCGGCAGCGGCGATCTGTTCAGGCGTCGCGTCGCAGACAGCGGTGCGGTCGTTCAAATGACCGGGATAATAAATATAGTCGTCATCATTGATTACACCGTCATCGTTAGTATCGAGAAGATTCCCGTCCTCATCATAACTGCTCCTGGCAGTAAAATAATACTTTTCAGCAATAATTGGATGCAGTGTCAGTGAAGTGCTTCCCTTGGTGGTATAAGCTACCGGGATCACGGTCCCTGCCGGCAGGGAATATTCTTCTGTATCGTTGCCGTCCAAATAAACCCATGTTGCAGGATTTACAATATTATAACCCTCAACCGAGGCATCGACTTTGCGGCGAGTGCCGGTATAATCATCCGGAAGGGTAAAGGTTGATTTTGCGGTATAATTTTTGGAAGAAGAACTGTAGATATAAAACGGATCCGAAATAATCTTATAGATATCTGTGGACCAGGCGGCGCAGATACCGAAGTTGGCAACATCAATGTGTTGATCGTCGGTAAAATCAACATCCAAACCGATTTTTTTACCAAATACAAACGGATACGCATGCGGCCAGTTTAAACCTTTTGAATTAGACTCAATGTCAAAGGTTTCCGGGCTGACCAAGCTGGAAATACCTGAGTTGTACCCCGCACACAAGCTATCGCCGAGAATGACAAAATTATTGTAAAACTCTTTCGTCTCTGCCGCGGAGACAGAAGGCATGTAAATGGAGAGCAGAAGACTTAAAACAACAACAATAGCCAAAATTGATTTCAGCTTTTTCATTTTTTTACTCCTCTTTTCATTTATTTTCTTCAAAAAGTTTTTTTGCCTGTTTTTCTAAGGATAGATAATCCAATTTTCCGACAGTAGTGCGCGGCATCTCGTCCACAAAACGGAAGCCCAGCGGTTGCATGTATTCGGGCAAATCAGCCACACAAATATCTTGAATTTTTTGTTGCAATTCTGCTTGATTGCCGTTAAAATCGGCGTTTGTTTTCAGGAAAACAAACGGTAATTTTCCCTGCTTATGTTCCGGATCCTGCACCGCAACAGCACAGACAGCCTCAATACCTTCCACAGATAAGATTTTATTCTCAATGATATAAGGGAAAATCTTGAATCCGTCATGACGGATAATGATACGCTTAATGCGGTTGGCGATATAAACAAATCCTTCTTTATCCATTCTGCCGAGGTCACCGGTATGCACCCACATCTGACCGTCACGATGCTGACGAATCACGGCGGCTGTTTCATTCGGCATACCGTAATAACCCATCATCATGGTCGGAGAACAGATACAAACCTCTCCCTCGGTTTCAAAACCGAGTTCTTCATCGGTACCGGGTTTAAAGATGCCGACATTGGTCAGCACCATCGGGATGCCCACACTGCCGCGACGGTTATGGTTTTCAAAATTACGGGTGGCGGCAGCCATGACTTCGGTCATACCGTAGCCTTTACAAAGCGGGAACGGAACTTTATGAGCTTTGAAAAACTCATTGACAAGATCCTCATCCAAAGCGGAAATGCCGTCACCGCCGCAACCGGTGGTAATCAAAAAGGGCATTTTGGCATTCTTTAATTTTTTATCCGTCAGCATATTTTGATAATGCATGGGAACGCCAGCAGTATGTTCCGCCCGGTATTTCATCAGTAAACGACCGAATTTTTTCGGGTCAAATTGCGGAATCAAAATAATTTCCATTCCCGACGACAATGGTGCGTGAATGCCGAGCCCGTAACCGTAGGCAATAAAAGGAGGCATTACATTCAAAAACCGTTGCCCCGGTTCGCCGCCGGTTTTGAACAGATACTGCAAAGCCAGCGAGTTTACGGCGCGGTCTCCCAACAAAACACCTTTCGGTTTACCGGTCGTGCCGCCGGTGTGCATAATCACTATAGCGCGGTCAGGACTATAAGGAACCGGTTCCACCGGCGATGCTCCTTGTGCCGATTGAATGAAATCATGCCAAGACAACACATTACTTTGGTATTTCGGCTTTTTTTCTTTCAAACCGTAAGCAAATTTCTTTACCGGCGGTAATGAGTCGGCCGGAGAAATGACAATGACATGTTCGACTTCGGTACCTTCAACCGCTTTTTTAATTTTATCATAAACAACACTTAAGGCGACGACAACTTTGGAATGAACTTCCTCAATGTATTCGCGCAATCCGTGTGAACTGGTGCGCGGATCTGCCATGTTCAAAGTTACGCCTAACATGTCCAACGCATAAAAGGAATAAACGGTTTCCGGCGTCATGACCGAGCAAACGGTAACAATATCGCCCGCTTTCAAGCCGAGCTTTTGATAAGCCTTTGCGGTTAAATCCACATTCTTTTTCAATTCACCGTAGGTGATTTTGGTACCGAAATAGTTTAACGCAATGTGATGGTCTAAACCGACGGTTTTCCGTTGAATATACTCGTATACCGTACATTCTGCGTCTTTCGGTGAAGGGATGTCCGACCCCCAAAAACCCATCCATGGTTTTTGTGCTGTGGGCAAAGCCTCACTTGATACAGCTTGTGACAAAAAAGAACCCCCTAAATGTAAAAAAATCCATTTTCATTATATTTTTTAATGTCTTTAAAGTCAAGCATTTTCCCGCAAAGTATATAATACATTTTTATCAAAATATATAATCATTTTCAGCAAAATATCTAACAAATTTATCCTATGTGCGTAATCATTGCGAATAGCGTGTGTTGCAAAAAAGAGATGACGGGAAAAGCCGCCATCTCTTTAGATCAATTCAACATCAATACAAACCGAAAAGTCTTAAAAGCTTTTGCCAGAAATTGAGTTTTTCCTTCTTTTCGACCTGCACCTGATTTCTTTCAGGAGCAATTTCATTGGTCTGCATAACAAATTGCAAGGAAGTAATATTGGTATTATCGGATGAAACAAAGGAGACCGGCGTAGTATTCCCGGAAATTGCCTGTGCAATTTCCGCGCCGTTATTTGCCGCGGAGCCATCAGCGCTACCGCCGAGTGTGTTGACGCCCTGTTGAAGTTCATTGATACCGTCGGATAATTTTTGAGCACCGTCCTTTACTTCGCCGACTGATTTCGTATAGGTTTGAAGACCGGAAACAAAAACGCCGTAATCGTCCAACATCCCTTTGAGTCGGACAATACTGTCAACACCGTTGGCTACATTAGAAAGCGAGCCGGCAATTTCATTGGCAAATTCTTGGGATTTCAGGACTTTATCAATATAAGCGCTTTCAATCTGTTTCTTTTGTGAGGTTGACAATTGATTTACCGCACCGGCTTTGATTTGTGCTTTCTCGTCATCGGTCAACGAATTGACGGCGGCGTCCATCGCATCCGCCTTTTGCGACGGTGTCATGGCTGCAACCATGGTTTCAACAGTCCTTTGACCGAGGGCGCTGTTCACATAGCCTGCCGCCTGTTCTGCCGACATACCCAGCAGGCGAAGATTTTGCGTCAGCAATTGTGCGCAAACCTTTGTATAAACCATGTTGCTTTGAGAATTAAGATAAGTTCGGTAAACTTCATCCGCGATGGAGTCGATATAACCGGCGTAAACTTCGTTGGCTTTTGCCGCGACTTCCTGTTTGACCTTGGCGACACCGGTATTATAGGCATTCTGATACGAACCGTTTTTATCCAGTGTGTTCAGCAAATCCCCCAGCACTTTGGCATAGGTCGAGGGGGTCAGTTTGATCGGCGACATGCCGTTCTTTTGCAGTTCGGCATTGATCTGTGAAGCGGCGGCGTCACACATACCGGCATAAGCGGTATTGGCACCGTTCACAAGGTCTTTATTTTTGGCAACGATGTCCGTTAACCCGCCCGTCAGGGCTTTGCTGCCGGCGTCGAGCGTGGAAATACCGCCCGTCAAGGAGGAAATTCCGGAAAGCAGTTCCTCGGCGATGCCTAAATTCATCCGAACACCGTTTACGGCAATCGGATTCATTTTAAAGTTTTTTACTTCGGTCGAGATGGAAAATTTTGCACCTTCGCCGGGTAAAATGGTATAGGTCAACTGTTTGTCGTTACCGACATTGACAATCGTTGCGCCGTCGGCAACGATATTACTGCAGATGCCGGTATCCAGTGTTACCACGGTTTGTAATGCCTGATCTTCAAAGAAATTACCCGCGCATGCTTCGTTTTTGGTGATCTCGATCATGATGGCAAGCAGACCGCTTTTCCCGGCAAGTTTATCTGCCGGCGTTTCTTTCCCGTTCAGGTAATAACGGATAGCAATGTTCCACGGAATAACAGTGCTGTCCAATTTCCCTTCGTAATAAAGCTTACCGGCTTTCGCGTCGATCGTAACGGTCGAGTCGTTATCGTAGTGGATTTCATCGGTTGTGGTCATATTCCGCAACTTGGTATATTTCCCGTAATCAATGATTTTTCCGTCAGCATTTAAATCAAAAATATTGACCACATTGATTTCCTTGACCGAACCGTCACCGTTTAAATTCACATATACTACTTCTTCTTTGGTCGTGTTTTCGGGTCGATCGGCACCGACACTCACCATACAGCCAACCCCGAGTAAGACCGCGGCCATGATAACCGCCATGATTTTATAAACGCGTTTCATCATTTCACAGGATTCTCCTTTGCTTGTTTTTTGGGAATAACAATTCGGTCAAAAAGATATAACAGACCGGGACAGACGAACAGAACGATTATCAGCGAGAGCAAAGCACCGCGCCCGATAAACAATCCGAGTTGAGCAATGATCTGGTTGGAAGAGAACCAGCTTAACAACAGACCGACGATGGTCAACACACTTCCCGAGGTCATGATTGATACAAAAACATCGGAAACGGTTTTGATAACAGCGTCTTTTTTATCCATAACCGTTCGGTTTTCGCGATAACGGTCGGTCAGCAAAATGGCGTAGTCAACAGTGGCTCCCAACTGAACCGAGCTGATAATCAAATATGCCAGGTAATAGACCGGCGAATCCATGAAGTACGGGATGGCAAGGTTCAGCCAAATGGCAGTTTCAATGGATAGTACCAAAATAATGGGTAATGACAGCGACCGCATGGCAAACAGCAGTACCAGGAAGATTGCAAGCACGGCAATCGTATTTACCCGAACCATATCGCTTTCAATCGTTGTCTTTAAGTCGTATGTACCGACACCCTCTCCGGCAAGGTAGGCTTTGCCGGGATAGCAGTTGTCCGCAATCTGTCGAATTTGTTTCACCAAGGCAAAGGTTTCTTCTCCCTCGCTCGGAACCGATACCGACAGCACCATCCGACTGTAATTTTCTCCTTCCAGTTGAGAAAGAATACTTTTGCTCAGGTAGGCGGAAGGAATCTCGGCGCCGGCTGTATTGACATAGGAAATGATGCCGGAAATCTGCGGCAGATTATCCAAATCGGAAACCAACGCCTTTTCCATAGCGGTATTCCCTTTCGGTACCAGCAACACATAGTTATCATTTTGACCGAACACCGTTTCGATTTGCGCCATGTCATGTCCAACCTGTGAGTGCTCGTCAAAGATTTTAGAAGAGCCATAGAGATAACTGTTGGAATGTGCGCCCAACAAGGACGGAATCAACACAACGGCAAAAACTATGACGGCAGGAATGATGATTTTATGAACAAATTTGCCCAATCCCGTAAATTTCGGTAACAGAGGACGGTGTTCAAGCTTTTCAATCCATTTATAAGTGCAGAGGATCAGCGCCGGGACAAAAACAAATACCGTAATCAGGCTGATTGCAACGCCCTTTGCTAAAACGATACCTAAATCCGCTCCCAATTTAAACCGCATTAATACGAGCGCCAGAAAACCGATCACGGTAGTCAGTCCGCTCGACAGAATGGAAGAGGTGGATTTGCACAGAGCTTCCACCATAGCGTCCCGAACATTATCGTGATGCGTGCGACACTCTTTAAAACGGTGTAGGAGGAAGACCGAGTAATCTAAAGATACCGCCAACTGCAAAACGCTTCCCGCCGCGTTGGTGATAAACGAAATTTCACCAAAGAAAGAGTTGGTGCCGTTATTGAGAAGAACCGCAACCCCCAATCCGAGCATCACGATGATGGCATCCATCCATGAAGTGCAGGTGATCATCAACACCACAAACACAAAAAGTACCGAAATCGCCGAAATATATATCATTTCGGTCAGGGTATTCTCGGTTGCCGCCGCAATAGATACGGCACTGCCGGACATGGCGTTATCTTTTCCGATGACTTTACGGATTTGCTTGACCGCATCCAAACGGTGAGATTCCTCTAAAGTGACCGAAAGCAACGCATTCCCGTCTTTGTAATAGGTTTCAACCGTATCGGTGTCCAGCGCAGACAGCGGAAGACGGATATCGATGGCATCATCCAGCCATGTTACTGCTGTGACGCCCTCAATAGCGCTGATTTTTCCTTTAAGTTCCAATACCTGCGGAATGGTCACATCGGAAACCATGATTCGCGCATTGGGTATTCCGTCGGAAAATTCCTTTTGCATTACTTCCAGTGAAATGGTCGATGCCGTTCCGTCGGGCAGGTAGTTATTAATATCATAATTAACGGATACGATCCGGCTGAGAAAAGCCGCAACCACACATAAAACGGCAAAAATAATTAAAATGGTTTTTTTATATTTCGTCAGACCGTAATAAAAACGCTCCATGCCCTAATCACTCCCTTTTTTATTATATAATGTTATAAAATCATATTATATCATTGCTGTTTTTTCGTGTCAAGCAGTTGAAAGTTAATTTCCAAGGTTTGATTTGTATAAGCGTCAATGATAAGTGAACCGCAACAAGGACAAAACGAAGCACAAAAACAGGACAGGGTCCGATCCCCTGTCCTGCATAAAAAAATTAAATTGATCAAAAACGATCACGCCTTAAATGATATCCAGAATTCAAATTTGAAGGGTGATTCTGTTTATATTTACATCCAGTTTTCCCGCTTTCCGCATCATAGCGTTCTTTCGCGGCGTATGTCATTATATCCGACTCTCTGAGCATAACCTCAATTGATTTTTTCCTTCTGCGGAACAACTGTAACCTATCATGTTATATGCCAAGCACGCGTCTTGGATAAAAAATCCCGTACTGTCGTGCAGGATTTTTGGGATTAACAGACGAAATAGCCCAATGAATATGCTTTGCACGACAAACAGGAATTTGTCTATGTCTTTCTTTCCGCCGTTCTCTGATTCATTCTCCTCGCCAAAATGACGCAGATGATCAACACCAGCGGAAAGCCGATGCCCGCAAGAACGCCCGATTGAAGGTTGTTGCCGGACAGTTCGGAAACATTGCCGACGATGGCGGGTCCTACAGTACCGCCGATGTCACCCGCCAAAGCAAGAAAAGCAAACATGGCCGTTCCTCCGGTCGGTATCGCCTTCGACGATATGCTGATCGATCCCGGCCACATGACACCTACAGAAAAGCCGCATGTCATACATCCAATAAGCCCCATAACAGGGATTTTTGCGAGCGCCGTCAGAAGATAACTTGCAAAACACAGCAATCCCGATATTATCATAAATTTGCCAAGGTCAATTTTCTCTCCGAACTTACCGTAAAGCACTCTGGCAAGACCCATAAATACCGCAAATCCGCAGGGACCGGCAAGATCTCCCCACACCTTTGGAACTTGCAGTGCCGACTCAACAAAAGCGGACGCCCACTGCGCCATCGTCACCTCGGACGCTCCCGCACAGATCATTAGAATAATGAACACCCAGAATTTCTTCATTTTCAAAAGCCGCCCAGTCTTCATACCTTTGCCATGTTCAACGATAGGTTCTATCGGACATGTAGCAAAATTGGAAATGTTGAAGAGCGGTATCAGCGCCCATAAGCAGGCAAGAACTCGCCAGTTTGCTGTTCCGAAGGCGTAGAAAAAGAGGGTGGATCCTACAATGACGCCGACCGCCCCCCAGCAATAGAACGAATGAAGCAAACTCATCATTTTTGATTTGTTCTCAAAAGGACATGCCTCGATGATCGGACTGCACAGAACTTCAATCAGACCGCTGCCGACAGCGTAGATCGCAACGCAGATCAGAATTCCGATGAGGCGGGAAGAAAACCATTCGGGAACGAAGGCAAGTCCCGCAAGACCTGCAGCAGAAGTGATCTCAGAAACTACTATACAAACTCTGTATCCTATCTTATCCGACGCTTTCACGCACGCGAAATCGACGATAAGCTGTGTTACATAGAAAACTATGGGTATCAGGGCGAGTTCTGAAAACGGCAATCCGTACGATTTATGAAAATTCAAAAAGAGAAGAGGTGCAAAATTTGCTGAGATAGCTTGCGTTATAAAACCGAGATAGCAGGCGAATTTCGTTTTACCGTATTTTTTTGTATCGTTCATTCGGTTTTTCGAGCCTCCATATTATCACGCTGATTCTCGGCTTTTTGGGATCGTTATGATTTCGTCAAATTCCGATTTGTCGAGTTTATTTTAAATGTTATAGCACAAAAGCATGTGATTTTTAATTCTGAAAGTTAATTTCCAGGATTTAAATAATAAAAAAATTCCATTTTCTGACAGAAAAGTTATTCAAGCCCCATCGGGCGTCAACATATCCTTTCCGAAATCACAGAAGTGTTTTGGGCGCTCATTCCCGCTTCAGCGCGTAACTCAAATCACCGAGCCATACGCGGATACCGTTTCCTTTATAGTAACGGTTATACTGCGACATTTTAAAAAAAAGCGCTATCCATCGAAAAAGATTCCCGGTTTCCAAAAAACGGAGTCTCTTTTTTTCAAAGGCGATAAAAGACTCAAATTCTTTCTGAAGCGGTGGCAACGCTACCAAACCGGCTACATACTGATGTCCCTCGATAGATTCCCGCAATCCTTTTTTTCGCTTTTCCAGACGGCGAACCCTTGTCTTCCGGCTCATGGATGACAGCGTGACATTATCTCCATGGTAACGGTATTCCGCCAAAACGGTATTCAAAATACCCGTACCGCCTTGCAGGGTGCCCAAAATGGAAATCAACCAGTCATGCGATAAAAGGCTTTGCAAATCAATCGGTCGAAGCACTTCTTTCAACTTTTTCCGAAAGCAGAGCGAAAAACCGCGAATATAAGAGCAACCAATCATGCTTTCGGTGGTCGTCATTTCCAGCGAGTCGTCATAAACCGTTCCCAAATAGGTCACGCCCGAATCAGGGATCGGATTGGATTCGGCGTCAATGACCCCGTAGCGGGAGGAAAGTACCGCCAAATCCGGATGTTCCGCCAGGCATGCCATCATTTTTTCGACCTTATCGGGATGCCAAACATCGTCCTGATCCGCCAAAAAAATCACATCACCCTGACATTCCTCGATCGCATCATAAAAATTATAGCAGTAACCGCGGTTTTCGTCATGCAGTTGCACCCGCCATCCGGTCAAGTTGTTTTCGGCAATAAAAGAACGGCAGATTTCAACCGTTTGATCGGTGGAACAGTCATCCCCGATAATCACCTCATCCACCGGCACGGTTTGACAGCGAATGCTTTCCAATTGTTCCAATATAAACCGTTCGCCGTTATAAGCGGCAATGGCAACCGAAATCATTTTCTCACCCTAAAAAACAATTTTTGCATCTTGTATTTCAACCAAAAGGTCATCCGGCAAAAAGAATAGATCAAACCGACGCTTCGGCTTTTGGCAATCCAAACCGTCAATTTTGCCGCCATGCCCTGCCCGACCGCGCCGTGCGCCGCCGAATAAAATTCCTCGGTTTTCAGCTGTGCTTTCAGGCGCCGCCGAACCTCTTTGCCGGAAAGCGAAAGAAACATATCCGCAAAAGATGAATAGAAAAACCGCAGCCAACAGTAATCGCAAAACGGCGAACAGTCGGGCAAAAGCTCCCGCAAAACGGCAACACGCTTTTGCAGGGTCGGCCATTTTCGTTCATCGTAGCGCCGGGTGGTACTGCCCGCGTGGAGCAGATAACAATACAAACATTCCGAACAGATTTCCACCGTCGGATGATACTGCAACAACCGCAAATTAAACTCGGTATCCTCGTAAATTTCCCCTTCGGGAAATTGCACTCCTGTACGACGGACAAAATCGGTACGGTAGAGCTTGTTCCAGGGCGGATCCATCAGATTCTTTTGTTTTAATTCAGGCAGTTTTTCCGACAGATTACGATCATTCATTGTGCCGGAAGCAGAGAAAACATCTGATACCGTTTCCCCGCTGACCGTTTGATACCCGCAAAGAACGATCTCGGCACCGGTCGCCTGCGCACGGTCAAAAAGTGTCCGCAACCAATCAGGACGGCAAAGATCGTCGCTGTCGGCAAAGGCGAGATATTCCCCCCTTGCTTCTCTGATCCCGTGATTACGCACCGCCGCCTGACCGCGGTTTTCCTGCTCAAAATATCGGATTCTTTTGTCCTGCTCTGCTGCCGCACGGCAGATTGCGCCGCTTTTATCGGTAGAACCGTCATTAAAAATCAACAGTTCAAAATCGGAATAGCTTTGGGACAAAACCGAATCAATCGCATCTTTTAAATATGCCTGTGCTTGAAACACAGGCATAATTACACTTATTTTACACACCGTCATCAATAACGGAAACGGCCTTCGGCAACCTTTTTCAAATGCTCACCGTAGGGAGATTTGCCGTATTTCTGCGCCGATTCCAGCAGTTTTTCTTTGTCGATCCAACCGTTAACATAGGCAATTTCCTCTACGGCGGAAATCTGAACGCCCTGACGGCCTTCAACTACCTTGACAAATTCCGTTGCCTCCGCCAACGCATCCATGGTGCCGGTATCCAACCAAGCGAAACCGCGACCCAGCGTGACTACATTCAGCTTATTTTCTTCCAAATACATCCGGTTCAAGTCGGTGATTTCCAACTCTCCGCGCGCAGACGGTTTGACCTTCTTTGCCATCTCCACCACACGGTTATCGTAGAAATAAAGTCCGGTCACACAATAATGAGATTTCGGTTGCTTGGGTTTCTCTTCAATGGAGATCGCTTTGCCGTTTTCATCAAATTCCACAATGCCGAATCGTTCCGGATCATCCACATAGTAACCGAAAACCGTGGCGCCTTCTGTACGGGAAGCCGCCTCCTGCAAATGCTTTTTTAAGCCGTGACCGTAGAAGATATTGTCGCCTAAAACCATGGCGCAGCTGTCGCCGGCAATAAAGTCTTCCCCGATCAAAAACGCCTGTGCCAAACCGTCGGGAGAGGGTTGCACGGCATAAGAAAGATGAATCCCGTAGTTACTGCCATCGCCGAGCAGACGCTCAAAGTTCGGCAGATCCTGCGGTGTTGAAATGATCAGAATATCCTGAATGCCTGCCAGCATCAGGGTCGAAAGCGGATAATAAATCATCGGCTTATCATAAACCGGCAAAAGCTGTTTGGATGTAACCATCGTCAGCGGATAAAGGCGGGTTCCACTGCCTCCTGCAAGAATAATTCCTTTCATTTGTCCTGCACTCCTTTTCTTTTAAATCGTTAAAATTTCTATCCCGGTCAAGAGAACATCTTCCACAGGCTTATCTGCGGCACCGACGGTTACCGAAGCAATGGCGTCGACCGTCCCCATGCCCTCATAAACCTGACCGAAAACGGTATGACGGTAATCCAGCCAAGGTGTTCCGCCCATTTTTTCATAGGCGTCAATAATATCGGACGGAAACGCGTTTTCGCCCAAATCCCGCATTTGCGGCAGCATCTGTTCAGGCACCGATGTTGCTTGAACGATAAAGAACTGACTGCCGTTGGTATTCGGTCCGGCGTTTGCCATGGAAAGCGCTCCCCTTAAATTATGGAGCAACGGACTGAATTCATCCGGAAAACTGCCGCCGAAAACAGATTCACCGCCGCGGCCGGTTCCGGTCGGATCGCCGCCCTGAATCATAAAGTCTTTAATTACACGGTGAAAAATCAATCCATCATAATAACCGTTTTTTGCATGCGTAATGAAGTTTTCCACCGCTTTGGGTGCCTGTTCCGGAAAAAGACGAATCCGAATATCTCCGTAATTCGTATGCATTACCGCAACGGTATCACCACTTTCAGGCAATTGAATCTGCATGGTCGCCATGAAAAGTCCTCCTATCAATGATCATTTTCTTTATTGTACCAAGTTTTACCGTGTTTGGCAACCATTATTTCTCCGAGGCATGAAAATATTGGTGTATTTTTTCCGCCACACCTTGCGAAATACCTTTGACCGCCGCAATTTCTTCAACGCCGGCTTCCTTCAGCCGTTTGACGGTACCGAAAGAACGAAGCAATTCCGCCGCGCGGGACTTTCCGACGCCTTCAATGTGCAGTAACTCGCTGGAAAGCATCGCTTTTGTCCGTCGGTTTTTGTGATAGCCGATGGCATAGCGGTGTACTTCGTCCTGAATCAAGGTGACCAGCGTAAAAGCACGGCGGTTGGCACGGATGGCAATATCCGCTCCTCCGCCCGTGACGGCACGCGTACGGTGCTTGGAATCCTTGACCATACCAAACAGCGGAACAGTCAATCCAAACTGCTTTAAAACCGGCTCCACAGCGGAAATTTGTCCTTTTCCGCCGTCCAGCAAAATCAAATCAGGTAATACCGAAAACCCTTCCGTGCCGGCTTGATATTCCGAAAATCTGCGCTGTAAGACCTCTGCCATGGATCGGTAGTCATCCTGTCCGAAAAAGCCCTTGATTTTAAATCGACGGTAATCGGATTTTAACGGCCTGCCGTCCTGAAACACCACCATGCCGGCGACATTTTCCTGCCCCGCCGTATGCGAAATATCGTATGCTTCAATTCGGTGCGGCACCACAGTCAGACCGAGCAACCCTGCCAATTCGTTCAGCACCGTCATTTCCCGACCGCTTCGTTCATTTTTTTGCGCCAAATTTTCAGCGGCGTTTCGCAGACACAGATCAATCAAGTCATGTTGTTCACCCTGCTTTGGCACGACAATATGAACCTTTCTCCCGCTTTTCTCAGACAAAAACCGTTCCATCAATTCCGACTCTTCACAAGGGCTGTCCAACAGCACGCGCGGCGGAATATCCTCCCTGTCGGCATAGTACCGTTGCAAAAATTCCGCATATAAAGCGCCGCGGTCGCCAACACCATCCAAGAAGAAATGCAGTCGATCGGTCAGCCGGTGTTCCCGGAAAATCATGACGCTCACACAAGCCTTTTCCCCGATACAGGCGGTGGCAAAGACATCTTGACGCTCGTAGGCGGTCATGATCACCTTTTGCTTTTCGCTTAATTTCCGTATCGCGCGCAGGCGGTCGCGATACTTCGCCGCTTGCTCAAAATCCAAGCGCTCGGCGGCACGCTCCATCTCCTGCGCCAAAATTTTCAAGGTTTCCTCGCTGTTGCCGCGTTTGATAAATTCCCGTGCATCCTTTATCGTTTGACGATAGTCCTCCGGCGAAATCTTTCCTCGACAGGGGGCGTCGCACAAGCCGATATGATAGTTTAAGCATGGCTTGCTGATACGATCCAAGTTGCGGTTGCAGTCGGGCAATTTAAAAATGCGGCGAACCTCTTCCACCGTTTCGCGCACCACAAAAGCCGAGTAATACGGTCCGATATACTCTCCTTTTTCGGTCAATTGCATGGCAGTTTCAATGCGCTGCCACTTTTCGTCGGTAATGTGGATATAATGATATCCCTTGTCATCTTTCAATAAGATATTATATTTCGGCTGATATTGTTTGATCATGGAGTTTTCGAGAATCAATGCTTCAAACTCACTATCGCAGAGAATGGTCTCAAAATGATCCACATGCGCCACCATCTGCCGTACCTTTTCGGTATGCTGATTCCCACTGCCGAAATACTGTGTCACGCGGTTTTTCAGCGCTTTGGCTTTGCCGATATAAATAATCGTGTCGGTCTCGTCTTTCATAAAATACACGCCGGGTTGCAACGGCAACGCATTGGCCTGCTTTTTCAGCTCAGCCAGTTTTTCGGCATTGGCATACGGATTCATGACGGCTCGCCTCCCTTCGCTATATTTTAACCCTTAACGCTAAAACAACTCCGTTTACCGTACAAAAAGTATCGAAAACGGAGTTGTGATATCAGCAAAATCTGCCCGATGACAAATTTATTTCTTTACTTCCTCAAGCTCTTCTTGCTGTTCTTGCGGCAAGATCTCCTGAAAACCGGTCATTTCTGAAGATTTGATTTCCAGATAATCCTGATATTGTAATTCTTTCTCGTGTCGCTGTTCAAGAACGCCCCGCAAAATCAGCAAAACAATCAGTGCGACCGTGCATAGTATTGCCAAAACGATCGTAATCAAGACGATTTTTCCGCGCGTCGGCATATGCCGGATCCGGTTCACCCAGTCATCGTTCCGTTGTACAGTTGGCTGGGTTTGAGCGTTTGTCAATTCAAAGTCCGGCATGCGTTGCATGGTACCTTCCAAACTGTCGTAATTGTAGAAACCCAGTTTCCCGTTGACCAAGCAGTATACCACATAGAAATCAATACGCTTCGGGTTGGTTGTGCTAAAAGCCTTTATTTCTGAATTTCCAAGCGTGATAGAGGTCTCAAAATAGCCCTTTGGCGGTTCAACATCCCCCTTTACCTCTGCAAAAATATACATGGTTCCCATCATATTCACATACGGCAAAAGTTGAAATTCATCCCGGACTTTGTTATAGGTATAGTAATCTTCCTCGCCGGTAGCATCATTTCTCAAGCGATAAACCTGATAATCTTTCGCTTCCGTTTCAAAAATCTGTACGGTTTCTCCGTTAAAAGGATGATCGACCACCGACATCCCCGCAGGGATTGCCGCGCCGGAGACATCTTTTAGTACATGGTATGCTTGGTCTTTTACTTTGACGGCAAGCACATCCGCTGTCTGTTGATCCGGTTGTTCAGGAACTTGTTCTCCCTCGGCGGCACGGACAACGGTAAGGATATAGGTCTTTTTGGTGCCGTCTGCCGCCGTAACGACAATATTGCGGTTATTGTTGCCGACCACAAGGTTGAGCGTCCCGGTTCCTGTGATTTTTGCCGCGCCGTCCTGTGCCTTTGCGGTAATTTTGCAGGAGGTCACCTCGTTGGCAACCGATGCCTGATAGGCGGTCTTGTCCGCCGAAAAATTAGGTGAAATCGTTGCCCCGCTGACGGTCAACGAAGCCAGATTGGCGTTGTTGGACGCCGAAGAGGCCGTCTGTTGCGAAGAATCGACCGGGGACGGCGGCGGAGTAACCGGCTTTGCGGCTTTGATGGTATACCCACCGGCGCCGGACTCTTTGGTGCTTCCGTCTGAGCATTCCGCCGAAAACTTCAAATAACAGTCTCCTTCTCCGATGACCTTAAAGGTGATCGAATAACCGCGGCGTGTTTCACCATTGCATTCCGTATCGGTGATTTTTACCTCACTGCCGGCAGAAACAGAACCGCCTGAAACATACTGTAAAACAGCCGAATTGTAACTCAAACTGCCGGTTACGCCGTAAATCGGATTGCCGGAAGTAACGGTACCCGAAACGGTCACCTGTTCGCCTACAGCGTAGCTGTCTTTTTTAGGGGAAAGACCGATAACAACGCCCGCCGCCTGTACGGAAAGCGAGAGCACGCCCATCCAGACCGAAAAAACAAGCATTAAACATAGACCCAAGCAACAAATTTTTTTCATTAATCCTTCACACCTATCTGATCCTTATCTTAAAAACAATTTTTTTAATCGCAACATATCTTTGATATCCACCACATGATCATCATTGATATCCGCGGCAGAAAAGTATTCATCTTGTAAAAACACAATATTTAACAACTGCCACCGCATGACAATGAGATCGCTGATACTTATTTCGCCTTTCCCGGTAAGATCACCTTTGCCAACCGGTCGGTTTAGAATTTCAAATGACATTCCGTTCTCGGTTGCATAATCTTGCAGCGTACTGCCATAGTATCCCACCAGATTCAAACCGTTGATTTTTTCAGAGCCAAAGCTGTATCCAAACGCTTTTAAGCCGATGACGGCATATTTATTCCAAAGAGCAACCCGCTTCAGGGATGTGCAATGAAAGAAAGCATAATTGCCAACCGAAAGAACGGTTTGCGGCAAGCTGATATCGGTGATGGTCGTCGATTCAAAAGCCAATTCATCAATCCTTGCGACCTTGTAATTAATTCCGTTAATGGAATAACTTTCCGCAATTTTCACCGAACTGTTTTGACCGGTATATCCCGTTATACATAAACCGTCGTCCGCAATCTGATACAAAAAATCAGCAATCGGTGAAAAGCTGTCGTCTTCAGAAAGAACGGGCGGACTGTTCGTTTGAATGACATAACCGCCGGTGCCGGACTCTTTGGTGCTTCCGTCTGACCATTCCGCCGAAAACCTCAAATAACAGTCTCCTGCTCCGATGACCTTGAAGGTGATCGAATATCCGCGGTGTGTTTCGCCATTACATTCCGTATCCGTGATTTTTACCTCATTATCCGCAGAAACAGAACCGCCCGAAACATACTGTAAAACAGCCGGATTGTAACTCAAACCGCCGACTACGCCGTAAATCGGATTCCCGGAAGTAACGGTACCCGAAACAGTCACCAGTTCACCTACGGTGTAACTGTCTTTTTTAGGGGAAAGGTCGATACGAACTCCGGCCGCCTGTGCTGAGAACGGAGAAATTCCGATCCATATCGACAAAATCATGAGCGAAGATAAGCCCAAGCAACAAATTTTTTTCACTTTTTCACCTAACCCATGAGTCGGATTCCCAACAAATGCAACCGTATTGCCGCTAAATCAATGACATCAATCGAACCGTCGCCGTTGGTATCACCGCCGGAAAACGCATCTCCCTGCAAGGCTCTGATGCCTAACAAATGTAACCGTATCGCCGCTAAATCAATGACATCAATCGCGCCGTCGCCGTTGGTATCGCCTCTTTTAACGGTCACCGTCGGTAACGATTGTCCGTCTTTCAGCACGGTCAGCGTCCCCGGCGCGTCGGCTTGAACCGAAAGGACATAGTTGTTATCATATCCTGTTTCAGATCGAACGGTCAACACCACCTGATTCTGCCCCGCCTGCAACGGAAACGAGGAAGCCGAAACATAGGCGGCGCCCGCCGGCACCGTCACGCTGACCGCGGCGTCCCCCGTCACATGCAAGGAATAATTATATCGGAACATAGAGAAACTCGGGTTCAGCCCATTAGCCGAAATATCGGTAAAATAATAATTGTTCTTTTGGCTGTTTTCGACCGGTCGCGGCGCCGCCGTTGCCGGCATATTGGTGTAAACCGGGATCCGGAAGGTCAACGCCGCGGCAGTATTCCCGATATAAATATTCCGCAGTCTTACCGAAGAACTTCTGGCATCATATACACTTTGCGCATACTGATGATTATAGTCGCCGTTTATTACATTATAATCCTTATAAAAATAGGTGTCTTGCCCGATTGCAATGTATTTATCTGCATAAAATTTAGCGCCGCCGATAATTGATGCCGATCGGGTGTGCCATCCTTGGGAATTTGCATATTGTAACCCACTGCCCACCACATCGGTTCCGCTGGCATTGATATTAAAGAAATTATAACAACTGCCATAGGAAGTGGTACCGGAAATCAAATCCGAGGTGCTGGCTGTCCCCTGTTCTAAAATAATGGTCGCCGCCAGCACATACGGACTGACGCCCGATTGCCGTGCCGCCTCCATAATCACATTGACATACGAGCCGCCGTATGCTGTATCGTTCGGGTCGGAATAGCCGTTTGCCAGGAAGGTGCCCGCCACGACTTGCGCTACCCCGTCTGCCGTTTGGGTATTGGGGTCATACGACTGCTTTAAAAACTGGAAGATACTCTGTTGATCCAAAAAGTTGCGCGGATCCATATAATAGGCAATGATTTCCCGCGAAGCCGCCGTCCAATCGCCCGAGGTTTTCGACCAAGTGCCGGTATCCCAATTGTAAAGCGATGAAGACATTGAACGAAGTGAAATCGGGTCATTCCATTGAACCAACTTCCGAACGCCTTTGCATTCCTCTGCCAGCGCCGCTTCAAATGTGGTGGAAAGCTGATTGACTTCAAACCGCCAATTCGGATATATTCCATGCAATGCCGTTAGTGCCGCACGGTAACTTTCCGGAAAAGCCGCCAACTGTTGATTGAAATCGCCGACATTCGTTTCGCCGCCGGTTTGTTGCTGTATGGTCACATAATCGCTGCGAATATAGCCGTCGATTGTTCCGTATTGAATATGATACCAAACATACCCGTCCGCACCGTTTTCGGAACCGAGCACCTCGACCCCAACATAATCCACCTTGCCGAGAGACGGTGTAGCGGTAGAAGGTCCTTGCCGAATGTTTACATGATCGGCATTTACTTGACCGTTCAAAGCCGAAGTATGTATCACACCGGGCAACCAAAGAACACAAAAAAGCAAAACAACCGTTAGGAAAAGCGGCAAACTTTTTTCAAAAAACTTCGACATTTTTTCCTCCCGTAATTTGATAAAATATACAATTTTATTATACTGATTCTACAAAACAAAGTCAACCTCGACTTTTCCCGTTTTGCTGGCATTTTTTTGAAAGTCCGGCGACAGAAAAAGCGCTGTTACCGTTTTACCGATAACAGCACTTTTTTAACAGAATACTTTTCGTTTGCAGACCTCGGCACATTTACCGCAGCCGGTACACAAATTATAGTCAATGACCGCCACATTGTCGATCACCTTTACGGCGCCGGACGGGCAATTTTTCTCGCATTGCATACAGGCAATACAAGAAACCGAACACGCCTTGACGACCGCCGGACCGCGTTGTTTATTGGAACAACCGACGCGGACTTTTGCGGTTTGCGGGATGAGCGAAATCAAAGATTTCGGACAGGTTTCGGCACACTTGCCGCAACCGACACATTGATCGACGCAAATCACCGGGCGCCCGTTTTCCATCCGAATCGCGTCAAACGGACATGCGCGGAAGCAATCCCCGAATCCGAGGCACCCGAAGCTGCAGGCATTCGGTCCGCCGTGCACCAAATTGGCGGCGGCGCAGCTTTGCATGCCTTGATATTCAAAGCGTTGTTTCGTGCACTCGGGCGTACCGTTACAGCCGACAAAGGCGACCTTTGGTTCAGCTTCCACCGCGACACCTAAAAGATCCGCCAGTGCTTTAGCGGTCGAAGCGCCGCCGGGGGCGCATTTATTGGGTTCAGCCTCCCCTGCCGCAACGGCGGCGGCGTAGCCGTCACAACCCGAATATCCGCAGGCGCCGCAGTTGGCGCCGGGCAAACATTCACGAACCTTTTCCTGCTTTTCATCTACCGGCACCGCCATAAACTTAGACGCCAGCGAAAGACCAATACCGGCAATCAGACCGATGACAGCCAATAGAATAATCGGACTTAAAATTTCCATTTTTTAACCTCCGATTCCGGCAAAGCCCAAGAAAGACAGCGAAACCAGCGCCGCCGAAATCAGCGTAATGGGCAATCCCTTTAAAAATTCCGGAATATTTGCCGTTTCAAGCCGTTCCCGAACGCCCGAAAACAGAAGCATTGCCAACATAAAGCCCAATCCGGCACCCAGGGCATTGATCATGGAACGGACAAAATCCAATTGATTCGCCGTATTGATCTGCGTAATACCAAGCACAGCACAGTTGGTAGTGATCAGCGGCAGATAGATTCCGAGCGCATTATAAACCGGCTTAATAAACCGCTTTAAGAAAATTTCAATAAACTGCACAATAGCGGCAATTACCAAAATAAAGACGATGGTTTCCAAATAGGTATAGTTCGGCATCAACAAATAATGATAAATCGGCCAAGTGACCGCGGAAGCCACCACCATAACGAGGGTAACGGCGATACTCATGGAAAACGCCGTGTTGACCTTTTTGGAAACACCGAGGAACGGACAAATGCCGAGAAATTTCGACAGAACCATATTATTGGTCAAAATCCCAGCCAACAAGATGGAAGCAATGGCAGTTGAATTATTCATTGGTCACAGCCTCCTTTTCGGCGCAGTCTGTTTTGCCGCAAATACCCTTGGACGGACAGGAGTCACAACCCAAATGCTCGACCGGTTGTTTGCCCTGCCGTTTTGCGATGGCATTGGAGGCGGCAACCAGCATCCCGAACACGAAGAACCCTCCGGGCGGCAACAGGAAAATGATCATTGGCGAAATAAAATTCGCGGTAACCGGTTGACCGAAAATCATCCCGGTACCCAATAATTCGCGGATGGTACCCATCAAGGTCAGGGTTGCGGTAAATCCGAGACCCATACCAAGTCCGTCCAATGCGCTCGGCAGGACGGAGTTTTTGGAGGCAAACATTTCAGCGCGTGCCAAAATGATGCAGTTCACCACGATCAAAGGCAGATAGATTCCCAGCGCCTTATCCACCGAAGGCAAAAACGCCTTTACTAACATTTGTACCACGCTGACGAAACCGGCAATAATGGTAATGAAAGCAGGAATACGAACCTTATCCGGGATCACCTTGCGCAGCAAAGAAATCGCCACATTAGAGCAAATCAAAACAACGGTGGCGGCGAGACCCATGCTGATCCCGTCCTTGACCGAAGTGGTGACTGCCAGCGTCGGGCAGGTACCGAGCACCAATCGCAAAACGGGATTTTCCTTTAACAGTCCGTTGGTAAAATAACCGATATTTTTATTTGCCATCCGTGCGCACCTCCTCAAATTGCCGCAACGCCTCATTGACTGCCTGTGTGACAGCCTTTGAGGTGATGGTCGCGCCGGTCACAGCGTTGACCTGCTGATCATTGGCGTTGAATTTTACCACCGAGATTTCACCCTTTTTGCCGGCATACTGACCGTAAAAGTTTTCTTTTGCGGAATTCTGTCCCAAACCGGGTGTTTCGCCCGAAACATCCAAAATTTTCACCGCATGAACGGTGCCGTCCGGCTTGACAGCCGTCATGACCGAAACTGTACCGCCGTAGCCCTTTGCTTCATTCAAAAACACATAACCGACGGTCTCCTCTTTTTGGACGGCTTCATAATAGGTGAATCCTTTTCCTTCTTTTTCAGCGAAAGCGTCGGCATCTACCAACAACTGCATGGATTCCTGTTGTTGCTTTTCGGCAAGAACCTTGATTTTCGGTGCCGTCACCGTGTTGGTCAAGCTCAGCGCCAATGCAATGACGATACATATCACCAACAATACAATCGTCGGTTTAATAATCGGCTGATATGTTTTTTGCAGGAAATTTCCATTTTTACTCATTTTTAGCGACCTCCTTTGCCCCGAACGGCTTGAAGGCCGTTAAACGGTCGATATGAGGTACCAAAATATTCATTAGGATGATTGAGTAGGAAACGCCCTCCGGCAACGAGCCGAAACGGCGAATGACAAAGGTCAGTAAACCGCATCCGATACCGAAGAGGATAGTGCCGATAGGCGTCGACGGACTGGTGGTATAGTCGGTCGCCATAAAGATGGCGCCGAGGAACAACCCGCCCGAGAAAAGCTGTGTGCCGACATTGCCGCCTGTAGCCCATGTAATCAGGGCAAATGCGCCGATAAAGCAAATCGGCACAAAGGGATTTATCACGCGGCGCAAAATCAGGTAAAGACCGCCAAGCAAAAGCAAAAACGCTGAAGTTTCACCGATACAACCGCTATGCATACCGAAAAACAGATATCGAACCGAAGGCACCACATCCGCTGTCGCCGCCAATGGTGTTGCCGAAGCAACCACGCCCGAAAACGGCTCATAAAATTTCGTCATAAAGCTGGGGAATGAAACCATCAGGACAATTCTTGCCGCAATAGCGGGATTGACAAAATTATGCCCGATACCGCCAAACATCTGCTTGACGACAATGATCGCGACCACACTGCCGATGACCGCCATCCAAACCGGCAGTTTTGCCGGCAAATTCATTCCGAGCAACAAGCCGGTCACCACGGCGGAAAGATCGCCCACCGTTTGCGGTTTTTTCAAGAGCAGATTCCAAAGATACTCAGCACCGACACAGGACAGGATACAAACCGCCAACAATACTGCCGCATACCACCCAAACAAGATACAACCGTAAACGGCAGCCGGGCAAAGCGCGATAATAACATCTCCCATGATACCGCGGGTAGTATCAATGTGCCGAATATGCGGCGAGGAGGTTACCGAAAGCATTTCTTTCACTTTTTCTTCCTCCTTAATTCCGATTTTGCAACACGCATGACCTGTGTCAGCGGGCGTTTTGCCGGGCAAACATAGGAACAACTGCCGCATTCCATACAGTACATGACATTTAATTCATTATATCGGTCACTCAAACCGCTTAAATAAGCCGCTTCCACCTTTGAGGGAAACAGTCGCATCGGGCAGGCGCGCGCACACCGTCCGCAACGGATGCACGCCGTCTGTTGCTTGGATTGAGCTTCCGTCATGATCAAAATACCGTTGTTGCGTTTCTCCACCACGCTGTCCAAATCAGCAACGGGATTTCCCATCATGGGACCGCCCATCAACACCCGCGCACCCTCGGCAAAATCTTCTCCCGTAAAGTCGAGCAAATCGCGAATAGGCGTTCCGATCGGCACCAGGATATTCTTGGGCTCCTTTACCGCCGTGCCGTCTAAGGTAATGCGTTTTGCCACTAACGGCATGCCGGTTGCAATAAAGCGGTACAGCGTACTGACGCTCGTAATATTCATGACGATACAACCGACATCGGCAGGCAATTTCCCCGGCGGCACGATCCGCCCGGTTGCCGAATAAATAATTACCTTTTCCGCGCCCTGCGGATAGCTTGACGGTAATTTCATCAATTTGACGGTATCGTCGGCGTCGCGGTAATCGGTAGCAATCTGATACAGTTGTTCAATTGCTTTGGGTTTGTTGTTTTCCACGCAGATGATAACCTGTTTTAAATCCAGATATTTTTTCAACAGATAAACACCGTTGATCACATCGTCATAGCGTTCCATGCACTCACGATAGTCGCCGGTCAAAAAAGGTTCGCATTCGGCGGCATTGACCACCAAGGTGTCGATTCCGTCCGGTTTCAACTTGACATGCGTCGGGAATCCGGCGCCGCCGAGTCCGACCAGTCCGCACGCCCGCGCCGCTTGGGCGATATCCTCCGCCTTTTTTACCGGGAACGGTTTCAAATCAGGGTCCGGCGTCATTTCTCCGTCCGAATCAATGACGATGCATTTTGCACCGACGCCGCCGGGCGCATAATCCTCAATGCCGGCAACCGTACCAGAAACACTGGAATGGATCATCGCGCTGACAAAAGACGGGGCTTCCCCGATCAGCGTACCGACATAAACCTGATCCCCTTTTTTGACAATCGGATTTGCCGGTGCGCCGATATGTTGCGAAAGCGGTATCCGTACCCTTGCCGGTGCCGGCATGATAACGGTTTCCTGCTCAGCAGTATGTTTCAAATGCGGCAACGGCGTCCCGCCGTGAATCCGCTTCACCGGTCGAAGTATTCTTTCCTTCACAGACATATACCCTCCCTATAAAACTCTATTCTTCTATATAATAAATCATTTTTTATTTTATTACAAGGTTTTTCTACTTGAAATTTCATGAAAAATTGTTATAATATTCACAAATGATCCAAAAAGGCGGAGAACACTCTATGTACCGTGATTTTGCCGAATTTTATGATTTGTTGACCGATGATGTCGATTATGCAGCCAGAACCGAGCAGTTGTTATCTCTTTTTCGACAGTATGACCGTATCCCTACCCTTTTGTTGGATTTAGCGTGCGGTACCGGCGGATTTGCCAACGAGTTTGCCGCCAAAGGGATCTCGGTGATCGGTGTGGATCGCTCCGCCGAAATGTTAAGCCATGCGGCGGAGAATACACGAAAAAAAGGGCAATCAGTTTTATATCTTTGCCAAGACGCCGCCGAATTGGATCTGTACGGCACGGTAGACGGTGCCGTTTGTTGTTTAGACAGCTTAAATCATTTGACCGACTACGAGACATTCTGCCATGCCATCGGTCGTGTATCGCTCTTTTTGGAAGAAGACCGCCTGTTTATTTTTGATTTAAACACCGTTTACAAACATGAAAAAGTATTGGGCAACAATGTTTTTCTCCGAGAAGAAAACGGTCTATACTGCGTTTGGGAAAACCACTATGACGCCGAAAATCGCCTCACCCAAATGGAATTGGATTTTTTTGAGGAGCAACCCGACGGCAGTTATCGACGCTTTTCGGACAGCGTGACCGAACGGGTCTATACCCGGGAAGAAATTGTCGCGGCGTTAGAAAAGAATCATTTAGCATTAGAGACCTGTTTAGAAGAACTCACCCTCCGCCCTCCCACCGCAGAAACCCAGCGCATTATTTATGTTGCGAGGAAGAAAGCCGTCGCCGCCGACTGAAAAGACAATTGATTGTTTCACCCATTGTGTAACAACGAACAGTTTCCCGCATAGAATAGGATAAACCGACTTTGAGCTTCTGCAAAAAAAGTTTAAAAAAAGTCTTGACAATTACCGTTTGGTATGATAATATAATGCTTGTCGCCGATAAGGTTTACTTGTCGCGATGATATTGTATGGGAGCATAGCTCAGCTGGGAGAGCACCTGCCTTACAAGCAGGGGGTCACAGGTTCGAGCCCTGTTGTTCCCACCAAATATGGCCTGGTAGTTCAGTTGGTTAGAACGCTAGCCTGTCACGCTAGAGGTCGTGGGTTCGAGCCCCATCCAGGTCGCCATTTTTTTGCCTCTGTAGCTCAGTCGGTAGAGCAGGGGACTGAAAATCCCCGTGTCGTTGGTTCGATTCCGACCGGAGGCACCATGTTTGCGGCTTTAGCTCATCTGGTAGAGCGCCACC
>JAFWUH010000083.1 GCA_017524165.1 Clostridia bacterium
CGTGGGGACTGCTGGAGCTGTATGAGGTGACGTTTGAGGTCGAGTATCTCAAAACAGCGGTACAAGCCGCCGACCAGCTCCTTGAGCGATTTTTTGATAAAGAAAGCGGCGGGTTTTATCCCTATGCCGCCGACGAAGAACAGCTCATCACGCGCAGCCAGGACACCTACGACGGTGCGATGCCCTCGGGCAACGCCGTCGCCGCGCTGGTGCTGAGCCGGCTGAGCCGGCTCACCGGGGAGCCCCGCTTTCAGGCGGCGTTTGACACGCAGATGCGGTATCTGTCCGGCGGGATCGAATCGTACCCCATCGGGCACGGCTTTGCGCTGATGAGTCTCCTGGAATCGTGCTGGCCGACGCAGGAGCTGGTGGTCACGGCAACCACCATGCCGGAGGAGCTGCCCCGGTTTTTGCGAAAGGCGCCCCGCCCCAATCTGACGGTGCTGGTCAAGACGCCGGAAAACGCCGACCGGCTGCGCGCGGTCGCCCCCTTTACCGAGGCGTACCCGATCCCCGAATCTGGCGCACGATACTACCTCTGCCGCGACGGCGCGTGTGAAGCGCCGGTCGAGAGCATGGAGGCGCTGAAGGTTGATTCTGTGAGGGAGAATGCGCCGGTGTGAAGGGGCAGGTTGTGCAGAAAAAGTTGACATGATTTTTGACATGGTGTTCGCACTTTTGCACGGAGGAATTCTCCCAGGGGCTCGCCCGGAGGGATTCTCCTCTCGACCGACGAAACAGTCCCCCGGACTGTTTTGTCTTCCGTTTTGCCGGCTCGCTTCGCTCGCGCAAAAAAGATGTCGCTCTTGTCACATCGGCTCTGTCGGCGGCAGACAAGCTGCCTTGCCAATCGCCGTGTGACGGCGTAAGCCCCAGCTCCCTGTTTCCGCCCCCGGCGGCGGTTGCAAGCGTTGCGTTTCGAATCCATCCGGCGGGGCATAAAAAACAGCAGGAGACACCGTTGGTGTCTCCTGTTGTTTTTGTGATTATCGCTCGAATATGCAAAACGGTAAAATGGGCGAAAAACGCCTATTGTATGCATGTGTGGCACGAAAATGTTAACCGTACTTATTTTCCAAAAAATCCCTTAACACTTAACTGATAGGTAAGAGGTAAAGGGTAAGAAGTAATAAGAAAAAACCCCTCAGACTTTCGTTCGAGGGGTTTTTGTCATTCGTGTCCGAAAAAGAACTGGGTGAAAACCGAGGAATTTCTTATAATCCTAACAATTCTTTCTTTTTTGCATCAAATTCATCTTGCGTAATAATACCTGCATCAAGTAATTCTTTAAATTTCTTTAGTTCATCTGCTGGAGATAGTTGTTGAACTGTTTCATTACCTTTGTTTTTGTATTCTCGAATTTTACCATCAACGTAATTATATATCTCTTTCATTTTTTCTAAATCTTTTTTAGTAAAAGCAATAGCGTTTTCACTAGTATACGCACCAGAACTGTTTCCACTACGAGAACCTGGATATTCAAATTCCATATAACCATCGGTAATCAAACCAGGATCTCTGAACTGCACAGAAGTCAGGTCAGAATAATAAAACTTTTTATCTCCTGCAAAAAATTTATTGGTAATCAAAAGTGAAACTGCATTCTTTTTTGCAGTAAGCACACAATGGTCTTCATACACCTTTAATTCCGCAAGAGCCGTTGAAATTTGCATTACGATTTTTTCTTCCATATTATCACCTCAAAAAATATTGTCGAATTCTCGACTTATCTTATTTTATACTACTTTATCCTACTTGTCAATATTATTTAGTATTATATCTTATAATTTTTTTGAGGTGATAATTATGAAACCCTTAAAAGAAAAGATAAGCATAACTATTGATAATGATATTTTAGCAAAATTAAAAGAAAAAGCAGAATATGATGATCGTTCCCTTTCGCAATATATAAACCTTGTTTTAAAACAACATATAAAAGATTTAGAAAACAAAAAGCCGTGAATTTCACGGCTTTTACTTTTACTCTATTTTCTTTTCGATAGTAATACAAGACGATGTCAGCATTCGCTGAATTCTTCCACAAAGATTTCTATGCTTTTTAAAAGCTTCTTTATCAATAGAGTTGTTCGAATATAAAAGCTTCAACCAGCTTTCTGTTTCAACACATTCCTTGCGAGCAATTTTAAATTTCGAAAGCATATCAGGTAAGCTTTGAGGATATTGAGCTTCAGTGATATTGGCAAATACACTTGAAGAAGATTTACGAATTTGAAAAATAATATTTGAGTTACCTTTGTGTTCTAAATATTTACAAAGAGATTCAATATCAACCGCCAACTGTTCAGCATATTTAAGCAATGGATTGTTTTTCATGCTCTCACCTTTTGTAACAAGTATAGCAGAAAACCGTTTATAAATCAAGGCGAAGCCTTGTATGTAATCCGCAACTTGTTGCGGTATGTAATCATCACGAAGTGATGTATGTAATCAATCCGAAGAAAATACACCTACGGTGATGCCATGCACGCTGCGCGTGATTACATGCGCCTCGCGGCAATTACATACCAATCCTTCGGATTGGATAAAAATAAAGCACTTCCGAAGAAGTGCTTTATTTTTTGGCCCGCCCGGAGGGATTCTCCTCTCACTTGACGCAACCTTCCCCCGGAAGGTTGCTCCCAAACTCGTTGCTCGCTTTGCTCGCCGAGTTTGGAGTTCGTTTCGAATCCCTCCTCCTCGCACAGAGAACAAAAGAGGCGGCTCCTGAAGGTGCCGCCTCTTTTGTTTTTGGCCCGCCCGGAGGGATTCGAACCCCCGTCCTTTGGAATCGGAATCCACTGCGATATCCAGCTTCGCCACGGGCGGATGTTGGGAGAACGTCAGCGGGTATTATTGTACACTATCCCCGCCCGTTTTGCAAGGGCTATTTTTGAAAAAAGCAAACTTATTGCGGGACATGTAAAAAGCACGCAAGGTCAAGCCTTGCGTGCTTTTTGAACAACGGCGCATGTTCTCTCATTCTGGCGGATGGATCCGCTGTAAACGCCCCATCTGCCAAGCCATGTTATTCCGCCATGCTGTTTATCAAGGAGCGAACTTCATTTGAAGTGAGTTCAAGAGGTTCAATTCCGACATAATACGGATTGGCTTCAAAATAGAAGAATCCGTTTTCGGGATTCCCATTCACTGATTCTTCCCGAATTTCATCCATAGTATAAATTTTATCCTTTGTATCGGGCTTGAAATTGTAAATGTAAACTCTGAATTCACTCCGCAGATTATCCGGATTTTGAACGCATGCCGATCCTTCTTGATCGGTTGACGGTTCGGGCGCTTCGCCTGTGCCGTAGGTGATCATAAGCATTTTATAGACGGTGCCGTCTTTCAGGGTCGTAACATAAAGGCTCGCCAGATCAAAATGATAACCGTCCGGCAGCTTGGAGGGTACGTAATCCCGAAGCCCCGCCTCGTGCCGCATCTCTTCTTCGGAAATGCGTTCACAAGAGGCGTTTTGAACATCATCCAGCGGTCTGTCAGCCGGTAAAACGGCAACGCTGTATGTGCTTCCGTCGTTGCTGTCTTCCGATTGAGTTTGCTTTCCTCCGCCCTCTATGCCGGCCGTCGGTATATGGTTGATCTTTGGCAATACTGCAACCGCGCCCGCGACCGCAAGACACAGACACGCAGCAACGGCACCCCATTTGATCCATAGGGGCTTCTTGGTTTTCCGCTTTGCCGGCGCGGCATCTTCAATGTATTGCTCTTCCACCTGTTCAAGGCAATTCAGAATACGTTTTTCTTTCATAACCCAATCCCTTCTTTCTCTAACCATCGCCTTAGTTCATTTCTGGAACGAAGCAAAGACATTTTCACTTTACTTTCTGAGATTGCCAAATCTGCTGCGATTTCGGCAACAGGACTTAAATACCAATATCGGCGCATAAAGATCCTTCTTTTTTCCTCTGTCATGGATGCAAGAAAGCGATTCAGCAGATCGGTCAGCATAAGGTCATCCACCATCTGATCCGTGCTGTCAGCAGCGGGGATGCATTCCTGCAATTCATCCAGCACAAGCGGAACCTGACCGCCGCCGCGCTTTTCCGCCGCATACTTTTCCCATTTTTTCAACGACAGATTGCGTGTAATCCGGCCGAGAAAAGCGGGTAATTTGCCTGGCCGCTGATCCGGCATGGCATTCCATGCATGCAGATATGTGTCGTTGACACATTCTTCACTGTCCTCATGACTGTGTAAAATGTTCTGGGCAATCGCGTAACAATATCGTCCGTATTTATTGGCTGTTTCCGATATGGCTTTTTCAGAGCGTGACCAGTATAAATCTACGATTTGATCATCTTCCATGCTTGGCTCCTTTCTCCCGTGATAAGGCCTTTCACCTATATAGACCGACAATGCGGGTGATTCGTCACTGTTGAAATATCTTTTTCCGGATTGTAATTCTCTATAACTGATTGATGTCCGCCATTCAATCATTCTGCCGATTATAAAAGCACGCAAGGACAAGCCTTGCGTGCTTTGAATGCCATTCTGGCGCCGTTATCGTTTCAAGGTACCGAAAATACCGCGGATGAGCATCTTGCCGACCTCCCGACCGACGGTGTTGGCGGTGGAGGACATGGCTTTGCCGATCACGGAATTATTGCGCGAGCGGGCTTTTTGCGCCGCCTCCCGCTGTTTGGCTTTTTCCTCGGCGGCTTTCGCCTTTTGTTCCGCGAGTTTTGCCTTTTCTTCTGCAAGACGATCTTGTTCTTCCGCCTTCGCCTGCTCCGCTTCGGCTTTTGCCTGCGCCTCCTCTTCGGCGGCAGCAGACAGGATCTCATACGCGGACTCGCGGTCTTCGACCTGTGTATACTTATCTTTGAGCGGCGAGGACGCGATTACCGTGCCGATCACGGCGGGCTCGACGGCTTCCATCGAGCTTTTCGGCGGCAGGATGCCCGCGCGCTGCACCACGCCGGGCACACCCTTTTCGTCCAGCACGCTGACCAGCGCTTCGCCGGTGGCGAGCTCCTGCAGCACTGTCTCGGTGTCGAACGCCTCGTTTTCGCGGAACGAACGGGCGGCGGCGCGGATCGCCTTTTGCTCGTTCGGGGTATAGGCGCGCAGCGCGTGCTGCACGCGGTTGCCGATCTGCGCCAGCACCGATTCGGGGATATCCATGGGGTTCTGCGTGATGAACCACACCGAAACGCCCTTGGAGCGGATCAGCCGCACGACCTGCTCCACCTTTTCGAGCAGTGCCTTGGGCGCGTCCTTGAACAGCAGGTGCGCCTCGTCAAAGAAGAACGCGATCTTGGGCTTGTCGAGGTCGCCCGCCTCGGGCAGCAGTTCATACAGCTCCGACAGCATCCACAGCAGAAACGTGCCGTACAGCAGCGGATGCTGGAACAGCTCGGCGCATTCCAGAATATTCATCACGCCGCGACCCTGGTCGTCCCAATCGAGCCAGTCGGCGATATCAAGCGGCGGCTCGCCGAAAAAGATGGTGCCGCCCTCGTCCTCGAGGGTGAGCAGGGCGCGC